>JASEHG010000261.1 GCA_030018855.1 Candidatus Brocadiaceae bacterium | reverse complement strand
GGATGACCACCTCTGGAGCAAACTCCTTTATTGCCTCTATCGTAGCCTCTCTATTGCACTGGATGTCAGTGGCATATTTTTTTGCCTGCTTGATAAGATAGTCCAGGAATTTTCTCATGCACTCTTTCTTCGGGGCCATGGAGGCGTAGCGATACCTCCCTCCCAGGATGGGTTCTTTCTCCCATAGCCAGATTTTATGCCCCATCTCTCCAGCTACTGCGGCAGCTGAAAGGCCAGCCGGCCCCCCGCCCACCACCAGTACCTTTTTAGCCGCAGGCCTGGGCTTCCTCTCCAGCTCCCATTCCCTTCCTATACAAGGATTAACCGTGCAAACCAGCCTCTCTTCCACAATGCTCTCTATGCAACGGTTGCAGGAGATGCAGGGGCGGATATCCTCCAGACGCCCCTCCTCCACCTTTTTGGGCCAATAGGGGTCTGCTATCAGTGACCGGCCCATGCTTACCAGGTCTGCCTTACCTCCCACCAGTACCTCCTCGGCCATCTCCGGTCTAAGAATCCGTCCCACAGTGATGACCGGCACCTTCACCACAGACTTTATCCCAGAGGCCAGGTGGATAAAACACCCCTCCTCCAGATAGTAGCAAGGGATATTGTATACGGCCGAGGCGCTATTGCAGGCAGAGACATGGAGGGCACTGGTCCCTGCAGATTCCAGTAGCCTTGCTATCACCTTCCCCTCTTCTAGTTTCAACCCCTTTTCCGTGTATTCATCGGCACTTATCCTGCATATTACTGGAAAATCCTTTGGGACTTTTGACCTTATGGCCTGGACTATCTCCACGGCAAACCCGGCCCGTCCCTCTGTATCCCCACCATAACGGTCCGTACGGATATTGCTCTCCGTGGAGAGGAATTGACACACTAGGTAGCCGTGGGCCATATGGATTTCTATCCCATCTGCCCCTGCCCTGAACACCCTCTCTGCCCCCTGGGCGAATTTATCTACGATGGCCTCTATCTCCGGAATGGCGAGTTCCCTGGGGACAGTCCTCGTTAGCGGACTGGGTATAGGGGAAGGGGATACGGATTCCATACCGGTAAAGTAGGTAAGGGCCTCTTTCCCGGCATGGTTAAGTTGTATTACGACCTTGCCCCCCGCCCTGTGTACCTCCTCTACCAGCAGTTTCAGGCCATCTACGTATTTATCTTCGTGGATACAGAGCATACCGTCATTGATCCTCCCTGCAGGGTCAATACTGGTATTTTCTACGGTAATGTAGCCCACGCCCCCTTTGGCCCTTGCACGGTAGTAGGAGATAACTTCTGACGTGACGAACCCTTCCTTATCGCACAGGTGGGTCTCCATGGCCGGCATGACGATGCGGTTCTTTACCACCATGGAACCTATCTTGAAGGGGCTGAAGAGATTTGGGAAATGAGGCATCTTTCGCTAGGTGATGTTACCGCCCTTGTTCTTGGACTAATCCTCTATACGCCAATCTGATTCTAACCTCCCCCTGGGTCTTACTACCCTCCTGTAGAGGGTATCTCTTTCTACAGGCTCCCGCCCGGCCTCTTCAATCAACCTTACTATCTCACCCACTGAAAGCTCCTCAGGGGTATCTGCCCCGGCCGAATGGGTAATCTTTTCCTGGATGACCGTACCATCTATATCGTCCACCCCAAAGCTTAAGGAGACCTGGGCCAGTTTCACCCCCAGCATCACCCAGAAGGCCTTGATGTGTGGAAAGTTATCCAGTAGCAGTCTACTAATGGCCAGTGTCTTCAGGTCAAGGTCTGCCGTAGTCCTCGGAAGCCCCTGGAGAAAGGTATTGTCTGAATGGAATGCCAGGGGGATGAAACTCATGAACCCCCCCGTCTCGTCCTGGAGGTCCCTCAGGGCCAGCAAGTGCCTTATCCTCTCTATAGGAGTTTCCAGATGCCCGTAGAGCATGGTAGCATTACTCCTTAATCCAAGCCCGTGGGCCTGGCGCATCACGGCTAACCAATCTTCTCCACTGAGCTTGTCAGGACACAGCTCTTTTCTTATCCTGGACGAAAAGACCTCTGCCCCCCCTCCAGGGAGTGAATCAAGTCCGGCCTGGGCTAATTCCTTAAGGGTATCCCTTACAGAGAGGCCCGCCCTCTGGGCTATGTGGGCTACTTCCACGGCAGTAAAGGCCTGGAGGTGCACGCTTGGGAACTTCTCGTGAAGACGCCTCAGCATCTCTAGGTAATAGTCCAGACCCAGGTGGGGGTGGAGCCCCCCCACTACGTGAATCTCTGTGGCCCCCTGTTCCACTACACCCTCTGCCTTTTCCAGCACCTCCTCCACGCTCATGGTATAGCCCCCCGCCTGATTTTCTTCCTTAGAGAAGGCACAAAAGCGACAACGGTTCTTACATACGTTAGTATAATTTACGTGGCGGTTTACTATATAGTAG
>JASEHG010000260.1 GCA_030018855.1 Candidatus Brocadiaceae bacterium | reverse complement strand
GCGTGAAACGCACCAAAATAATAAATGGTGCGTCTAAAGACGCACCCTACAAACTGCGAAGTCCACCCAAGGCGGATCAATGTTGAGAATCTATCTCGGGCAGGGACTCCAAAAAAGGGTTATCCACAAAACCCCTCACATCTTTAAGGAACAGTAGAGGGGTTGCTATGGTTAGTCATAGTGTTTACGGCATTAACACTGCCAGTACTTCCGTCTAGCGTAAAGACAGTCCATAACGTACCTGTTTGGCCAGCAGTTACGTCAAACCTTCTCACCTCACCTAAGGCGTTGTTGAAAGTAACGTTGGCCCCTGAGTTTGAAAGGGCGTTACTGGTGGAACTAGCCCGATTAGTAAAATCGTGGACACTGTATCTATACGTAGTACCAAGAAATTGTTCAATGCGTATAGTCTCTGGCCCAAAGCTAGTAACATCATCTCTATCTAACCAGGCAAAAGGGAAAGAGTTTGCCGACCCCAGGGCCGCATAATACACATGAAAGCCGGGTCCAGTGAGATGGCTATCTAAGTCACTTGGGTTAAGCCCCCATCTCAGTGTAATAACCATTGGGGTAACGAGGGTGGCCAAATCTACTGGAGATGTGAGTAAGCCGGAGTGTCCGGGGTCTAGACCAGCAATGGATCGCGTAGCGTCCTGTCCGTATGTCCTGTTTAAAGCCTGCTGGGTGGTAGGTAAGTAGGGGGTAAGGCGACGGAAGGTATTATTGTAAAACTTTATAGCGTCAGACATAGCAATCCTGTTGTGTAACACATCGTTGATGTCCTTAGGTATCGCCCTGGTGTACTGTGCCTTGAACTGTTGTTTTTGAAACTCAAGCCCCCCCATCGCGTCTAAACAGGCTGGGCCTTCCTCTCCCTGGGCCACAGGCATCTGGATAGCAAATAAGCACACAGCCAAAATTGCCCCGATGATAGCATTATTCATCTTTTTCCTCCTGTAACTGATTTTGTTTCCCATCCGTCCGCCTTCTATCCGCCTCCCCTATCTTATGCAGGCAGTCGTTAACGGGCCTGGGGATGATGCTGACATCATAATCCCTACGGGATGGCCTCCAGTACCAAGTAGTTTCTTTGAATTCAAACCACCATTCCCCCCCTATATTTTGACCCGGTCTCGTTGGCCCAATTCTGACCCATCCACTGCCAGATCGGCCAGGGGCCTGCGACCCAGGTCCTCCCCCATAATACGACGGTCCCCATCCTCCGACACCGGGTGCAACGTTAGCTGGACTAAACTGGTCGTATATTGCCTGCGTTTCTGACCTAAGTCTGTCACTTGTTTCCCGCGCTTCTCTAGGGGCACTAGAAACGTTATCTGGACTAAACGTGTCGTCACCTATTGAAGATGTTTCTGATCCAGGTGAACTAGACTTGGCATCGGGCACGCCTTGCCCGGGTACTGGTGCGTCCGCCACCCACCCTTTCAGGTCATTTTTGGAGCCTACCTCGCTCTCTGTATTTTCAATCTTCTTCTCAATCTCCTCCACCGCCTTCTCCACCGCGCTTTTCGTACCACTCTCTCCTACGGAAAAAAACTTCTCTAAATATTTCTTAACGCCCTCAGCAAGGTTTTTGTTATCCTTTACTACTACTTTTTCCAGCCCCCGGAACGCCAGAAAAGTCCCAAGGCCAACAAGAAATTTTCCCGTCGCCTTTTCTGACGAATTGAAACTTTGAATTGCATAGGTTGTAACTATTTCTGTAAGCACAACCACAGGGCCAGCGAAAGCAGTACCCGCCTCGACCGCTAACGCCCCTAGATCCTGTGAAGTCTTTGAACCACTCAAGGCTAGCTCCGTAAAAGCATGAGTATCATTCCATTCCCTCTGAAAAGTTTCCAGCATACTGTATGCCTGTTTGCGAGATTCTTCGGCCATATGTAACTGGTTGGTACCCCCCTTATCAACGACCACCCCCTCTGCATATATATAATAACCCTTATCTTCTTCTACTGATTCGTAGGCTATACGGGCATGAGTGCCAACATCTTTGGCCAGTATCTCAAGTTTCTCAAGAGCTGCTTCTGCTTTTTGGTGACTTTCTTGGGCACGCTTGTAACTTCCTTTTTCTCCGCTCATAGAGGGCAGTATGCTACCAAGAATTATATCCTTAGGATCATTATCCCTAACAAATTCTTTTAGAGATTTAACTATCCGTTTAAGCGCAGAGGCATGCCTATCAAGCCTCAGGGCTTCGCTCTGTGTTCGCTTTATTTGGGAGGGACTAGGCTTCGGGTCGCGAGACTGCGCATAGACCAAGCCGCCAAGAAAAAGAAGAATCAAAGGTATTATTTTCAAGAATAAATTCCCCCTCATACTACACCTCCTTAATAGTAGTGTAGGGTGCGTGAAACGCACCAAAATAATAAATGGTGCGTCTAAAGACGCACCCTACAAACT
>JASEHG010000025.1 GCA_030018855.1 Candidatus Brocadiaceae bacterium | reverse complement strand
TGGCCAGCTTATAAAGGGTGTCTCCCTGTTGTGCCCTGTGAGCCCTGCCCGGAAAGGTCCTGTGGGCCTTTGCGGCAGAGACTTTTACTGCCGGCTTCTCCGCCTTTGTCGCCTGTCCGCCTGCGGTGGAGGCTGAGACCTCTTTGGGGGCAGGGATAGTCAGCTTCTGGCCCACCACGAGGTTGCGCTGGTTAGAAAGCCGATTGGCCTCAGAAATGAGGGTCCACTTTGAATCATCTCCATAATACTTCCTGGCCAGGGCCACGAGGGTGTCGTTGGCCTTTACCGTATGGGTAGTAGGCAGGGAGACCGCCGGTAGAGGAGAGGTCTTAGTTACCACCTGCCCCTGCTCGCCTGCGGCAGGCATTTCAGCAGTGGGCGCCACTGGTGCCTCTGCGGCCCCTGGGGGAATCCCCATAGTCGGTGCCGATGCCCCCTGGGCTAAAGACGCCCCGACTGTACCCTCTTTGGGTTGGGCCTCTGCCTGGGCCTGCTCCAGGGCCTTCTGGTTCAGCATCTCAGAGGTCTCGTCCGCCACTTTGGTCACCACTGCGGCCTCCTGAGGCTTCTGCTCCCCCTTCCTTATGCCCAGAAACACCCCAAGGATGGAGAACATCACCACTCCCAGGATTATCCCTATCTGCACCTCAACCCTTCTTATAAAACTCTTCCTATTCATGTACTCCTCCTAACCACATAAAAGCTCACCATAGGCAGATGTACCTATGGCATGAGGTGCCACCCCTTTTATCCAGTAGACAGGTAACAGGCAACAGGAGACGGGAAGAAAAGATTTTCCTCTGTTACCTGTCACCTGTCTCCTGTTTCCTTGTTCTATGCCCGGCGAGGATGGGCAGTTCCACCCATAAACCTCTTCCAGACCTTCCACGGCAGCCAGAGGGGGGCCGTCAGGGCCAGGAATATCAACCCAAAGCCCCTCCTCACCGTGAGCCAGTGTACCAGTACGGGACTAGCAATAAAGATAGAAGAGTAAGTCCCCACTGCTACCCCCACCAGCATGACGAAGGCGAAACCCTGGAGTTCGCTTCCTCCCAAAAAGTAGAGACTGGCTACTACAAAAAACACTGTCAAACTAGTTAGCACGGTACGGCTCAGGGTCTGATTGACGCTCTCGTTCACCAGCCCGGCGTCCACCGCCTTTTTCCCTCCCATATTCTCCCTGATTCTATCAAAGACTACTATAGTATCGTTAAGGGAGTACCCAACAAGGGCCAGGAATGCGGCGATCATGGGGAGGTTCAATTTAAGTTCTCCAAAGACGTCTGAGAAATATCCAGCCACGGCCACGGCCCCGAGGGTGAATAATACATCGTGTACCAGGGCAATGACGGCCGCTACCCCAAACTTCGCCTCTCCAAAACGGAACCATATGTAGATAATTATGGTCAGGTTTGCAAAAATCAGGGCAAGATACGCCCTGTTCTTCATCTCCTCGGCCACCGTTGAGCCAATGCTCACTACCCTCTTCAGGGGGTCTGGCATCTGGAAGGCCTGTACCAGTTTGGGCCTCATGGCGTCAAATTCTGCAGATTTCACCCTGAGCTTTACTGCCCGGTAGTCCTGGCCTGCCTCCAGGGGCTCCGCCAGGGCCTGGTTATAGCCTGCCCCGCTCAGGGCACCTTCTATCCTGTTCTTGGACAAGGGCTTGCCCAGGTGCATGCTCGCCAGGGTTTCTCCGTCTGCATCAGAAACCTTCTCAAAAGTCACCCCAATTGTCTCTCTATATAGATTGTCCCTGAAGGCCGATATTACGTCCTCTTTAATCTTCTCCTGTAACTTCTCCGCCCTGAGCGGGTTTAGCTCCATACCGAAATTCTCTGCAGCCGCACCCAGGGGCATTATCCTCGTTACATTCAGGCGCCCAGGCTGGATGGTGGCCCTCAATGCCCCCTCCTCCAGGGGGTTTTCTAACCCCACTCTCAGGGAGGTCTCCGTAAGGAAAATAAACGAGGGGAGCCTCAACTCTCTGGGCATCTCTCCCTTCATGGATGCCAGCGTACCCCTGGGCCCCATGAGTTCTAGCTTGGTACCAGTAAGCTTCCTGGCCCTCTCCTCCCGAAGGCTCACAAAGACCTGGTGATAGCCCCTCTTCCAGAGTTCTATCTCCAGGAGCTTCGGGTCTATTGGATTATTAAGTTCTAGCCCCAGGGTGCCTTGGGCCCCAACCATCGCACCCTTAGGCGCAGTTTGTGTCTCTACCTCCTTCAGTTCACCCCACTGGAGGGTAACACCCTGGAAGGCCAGGCCAGGGACACCCTGTACAAGTTTTTCCAGCTCACCCACCCTTGCGTTCTCATTCTTCAAGGCAGGCACGGTAAGCTCGTACTCCCTGCTTGAGACACCCAAAGGTATCAGGATAACGATATCCTCATCAGCATAACCCGCCCCGGCCAGCACCTTCCTGAGCTCAGTCTCTTCCATGGGCTTTTTGAGTTTTAAGGATAAGGCGGTGGGGAGCTTGCCAAATTGTACGCCTTCCAACCTCTCGCCCAGCACCTTCTGGAAATCCGCCTGGAGTTTCTCCCTTGTCTTGTCATCGGAAAGGCCCTTTATACGGATGCCAAACTCCGTTGGTTCTGCTACCAGTGCCCCCGCCGTCCAGACGCCCTGCACCTCTGCGCCCTTATACCCTAACTGGGCGAGGGTGCCCCTTACCTCCCCGACCGGCGTGGGTCGGGCAAGTTGCAGGTGAATAAGGGTACCGCCCGTGAAGTCTATATCGTATTTATCAATACCCCTCCACTGGAATGCTACCAGCCCCACAGTTATAAGCAGGACTGAGGCGGTGCAACACCTTTTGAAATAGTCCATGAAGTGTATGGATGGTTTTTCAAATAGCCTGAGCATCTTGAACTCCTTCGGTTGAAAGAGTTCAAAAACGACCCTGGTAACGAAGACCGCCGTGAAGAGGTTAACAAGGATACCTATTGATAGGATAATACCAAAGCCCTTTATGGGGCCGGTACCTACTGCATAAAGGATGAGGGCCGTAATGAGGGTGGTCAAGTTAGAGTCAATAATGGTGGTAAAGGCCCTCTCGTAACCCGTCTTCATGGCCAGGGGGATGGGTTTGCCTTTGGCCTTTTCCTCCCTGATACGTTCAAAGATAAGGACGTTGGCATCTACCGCCATCCCTACCATGAGTACAAGACCTGCAATCCCGGGGAGCGTCAAGGTAGCCCCCATTATTGCGAGGGCTCCCAGTACAAAGAGGATGTTCAGGACAAGGGCCAGATTGGCCACCAGCCCTGAACCCAGGTAATAGACCGCCATAAAGCCCACTACCAGGGCACTGCCCACAAGGCCAGCCGTGAGCCCATTCCTGATAGAGTCTCTCCCCAGGCTGGGGCCCACGCTCATCTCCATCTCCATCTCCAGGTCAGCGGGGAGACTCCCAGCCCTCATCACTGCTATCAGGTTGTTAACCTCGTCCTGGGTAAAGTTGCCTTCTATGATACCCTTGCCCGGGATGCGTTCCCTGATGGTGGGGGCAGAATAGAGCACCCCATCCAGGATAATGGCCATCGGTCTGCCGATGTTCCTTTCCGTGAGGGTGGAGAACTTGGCCTTCCCCTCGGTATTAAACTCAAACCCTACGACGGGCTGGATGTCCTTCCTGTCGGGATAGACCCTGGACAGGCTCTCTCCACTAATTTCTATCTTGTTCCTTACCAGGTACCACTCCTCGGTCTCTTTCCCTACCTCCCCTCGCTTCTTTCCGTGCCAGTGCTTATAGTATCCCGGGACGGCCTTCCCCTTATCCGCCTCCTGGTATTCGGGGCTGCCCTTGGGGGCGGCCATCCTGAACTCCAGCTTCCCGAGACGGACTATCCTGTCCTTCAGGGCATCCGTCTCTGCCTTGGTAGCGCCGGGCACCTGGATGAGAATCCTGTGGAGCCCTTGCTCCTGGATGCGGTACTCCATGATACCCTTGGGGTCTATCCTCTTCTTGAGGATGTCTATCACCTCCTGGGTCAGCCTGGGGCGTTCCTGTCCAGGCTCAACCCTCACCCTGTAGAGGAGTTCTGAACCCCCTCGGAGGTCTAGCCCCAGTTTTACCCTGCCCCTGGCCACGTACTCCACTAACTTTTCCTTTACCCTCTTCCCCTCGGGGGTGGTCTCCTCCTTGAGGACGGCCTCCCTCACCGTCCTATCTCTTAACAAGGAAGAAAGCCATACCTCCTCCAGGGTGGAGCGTTCCACCACCTGGCCATCCACCTCCTTTACCTTCTCCTTTTTGATAACCCTATCCGTTGGGGGATAAAGGGACAACAAGGCCAGGGCTACCACTATGACAATCAGGGGCATCTTCCAGCGCAGTATTTCCTTGGGCATGTTTCTTCCTCAGCTTCCTTTCCTTCGCTTCGCTCAGGACAAGCTTTATCTCTCAGAAGGTTAGGGGTGTTGACCCTCCTCTTTATGCTTCTCTTTAGGTTCCCTATGTTCCACGGAGATTATAGCATCCTTCTCCACCTTTACCTTGACGTCTTTGGTCTCGTCTATCTGGAGGATGACCTCCTTCTCCTTTACCATGATCACCACGCCGTGGAGTCCACCCCCGGTGATTACCCGGTCGTTTTTCTTTAGACCTGCCAGCAGGTCTAACCTGTGCCGCTCCTTCTGCCTCTGGGGCCTGAGGATGAAGAAATAGAGGATAAAACCCATCATGAGGATGGGCAGGAGGGTCGTCCAGAATACGGGCGGGGGCTGTGCTGCCTGTCCTACACATGGCAAGTTCGCCAAAAAGACCTGCACTGGGCTTAGCGAATCTGTCAGCAAATCTACCAGCCATTGCGGTGTATCCGCCTCAGGCAGACGCATCAGGAAGTCCACAGGGCCATCTCCTTTCTCCCCTCCCTTTCCTCCTTTTGAGAGGTGGGGAAGGTTTTTCTGAACTGACCAAAGTTTCCAGTAAGGATAGCCTCCTGGACGTCGCTCATCAAATGCTGAAAGAAATAGAGATTATGGAGGGAAAGGAGCGTCATGGCCAGTATCTCTCCTGAAAGAAACAGGTGCCTGAGATAGGCCCTTGAGAAGTTCCTGCAGGCGTAACACTGACACCCTTCCTCCAGGGGTCCCGGGTCTTCCTTGTGACGGCTGTTGAGTATCTTCAGTCTGCCTTTTCTAGTAAAGACGGTGCCATTCCTGCCGTTCCGTGTGGGCAGGACACAATCAAACATGTCCACCCCAAGTGCCACGGCGTCCAGGATGTCTTCCGGGGCGCCTACGCCCATGAGGTATCTTGGTTTTTCCCATGGAAGGGCCTCGGCGGTGTATTCCAACACCTCTAACATGAGATCCCTGCCCTCTCCCACGCTGAGTCCACCTACGGCATATCCCTCCAGCCCCAGTTCTACCAGGCCACTGGTGCTCTCCAGGCGGAGGTCTTTGTATACACCCCCCTGGACGATCCCAAAGAGGGCCTGTGCAGTAGTAGCCGGTTTGAAACCTGCCCCTACACACCGCCGGGTCCACCTGTAGGTCCTGAGCATGGCCTGGCGGGTCTCCTCCCGGGGACAGGGATAGGTCACACAGTGGTCAAGGGGCATGGCAATATCACTACCCAGGGAAGATTGTATCTCTATTACCTTCTCAGGACTGAGGAAGACCCTCTCACCTGTAAAAGGGGAGCAAAACTCTACTCCCTCGTCCGAGACCCGGCTCAGGCCGTTGCGGGAGAATATCTGAAAGCCGCCGCTATCGGTCACTATAGTCCTGGACCATCCCATGAAGCGGTGGAGACCACCCATCCCCTTTACCACCCCCTCTCCTGGTCTGAGGGCCAGATGGTAGGCGTTGCATATGATAGCCTCTGCCCCTATCTCCTGGAGTTGTTTTGGCGTCAAGGTCTTCACCGTGGCCTGGGTAGCCACTGGCATGAAGAAGGGTGTCTTGACCTTCCCGTGAGGGGTCTCCATCTCCCCGCAACGGGCCTTCGTCTCCCTATCGGCACCTAGAATCTTGAACCTCAAACCGCATCCCTTTCTTAGACACCAGGGGCAGGGGCTTGATTCATCAAGCCCCTACTCATAAATTTTTACAAATTCCACACCTGGATAATATTTTTTAAGTATCTCCTGCCAGATGGAGCCGTTCTTGGCCATAGTCCCTGCCCCATACTGGCACAGACCCACGCCGTGGCCCCAGCCATTGCCAGAGAATCTTATTGTCTTGCCCTTATCTGCGACCTCAAAGGCAGTACTCAACAGGTGGTTGGGACCCAACAAGAGGCGGAACTCATTGGCATTCATCCTGTAACTCCCACTGGCGTATTTGATTTCCACCTGGGAGACATGCCTGCCAGGCCCCCTCCCCTGGGGACTTACCTCCCATATCTCTTTCAGAGAAGGATACGCCTTTCCGAGGTCTTTTTCCAGTTCCTGTTTGGAAATCTCCCGGCTCCACTGATAATATTTGGAGTCCTTACAATAATTACACTTCACTCCCTTCAAAGGTGGTATGCCGTCCTTACCGAAGACCAGGTTGGCATCTTCCGTATGCCCCCCACAGGTGCTGTGGAAATAGGCCGGGAAGAGGTCCTTCTTGTAGAGCATGACAACCCCCCTCGTCTGCGACACTATCCGTCTGAGGGCTGGGGTCTCCTTTGTGGTACCCTTATAGGCCAGGTGGAGGGCGCCAAGGTTAACCCCGTTCCCCTTGAGGTAGAGGGCGAACGTCCTGGCAGTGATGGCCTGGGCAGAGAGGGCCTCCGGCTCCCAATGGTTGGGCATCTCGCTCCCCACTACGCCCAGGATGTAACTCTCCACGTCCAGTTTATCTATCGCCGTTAGACCCCCTTTGGGGCCTTTCAACAGGTGGATTTCTCCACGATAATGCGTACCTTCCAGTTCCAGGGTACCGTCCACCTGGGCCACCACCCTCACCCCGTTCGTCCCCAGTTTTATGCCTCCCAGGGCCAACTGCCCCTGCTTCAGGGCAACGGGGGTACTGGGGAGGGACGCCCCTTCCCGCAGGCTCGTACCGTTCTTGAGGTCTAATATCCTATAAGGAGAATGCACTGCCAGACGTGCCGTACTGGCCTCCTTTAAAAGGGTTACCTCCATATCCGGCGGCTCCTGCCATCTGGCCTCACTGCGGTAGGCCGGCCTGCCACAGGAGGAGAGACAGAATAAAACAAGAATACAGAATACAGAATACAGAATTCTGTATTCTGAATTCTGTATTCCCGGTAAGTATAATGTCTCCCATAGGAATTTCAAATCCGTTCTGCCTCCTCGCCGTCTCCTTTATAAAGATACTTAGTAGTAGGGGCGTAGCGTTCGTACTCGCTGAAGATACAGCCACAGTAGGACTGGAGGTAGAGACAGCGTTTCCTGGCCATGGCGTGGCTCTCTTCGTAGAGGTGGCGGTAGTCCATGTAGTGAAAGGGGACGCCTGTCAGACGTGCGGCCTCCTCTCCGGCCTTCTTGACGAGTTCGTGTTTCTGGTGGGTGCTGAAGAGGAGGGCGGTGCTGAAGGCATCAAAGCCATGCCCCTTTGCGTACCTGGCGGTGGACAGCAGTCTCATGCGATAGCAGTCCTCACACCTCCTGGGGGCCTCACGGTCTACAGTGCTGAGGAATTCCTCCAGGCCGTAGTCTTCACAATAGTGTATGGGGATGGGAGTAGGGGCACGTTGCAACGTACCCTTATAGGTGGATTCGTAGACCTTCACGGCCTTGAGTCTCCTGCGGAATTCCAGTAGTGGATGGATATTGGGATTGTAAAAGTAGCCCTCTATCTCTAGCCCGTTGGCCCTCAGTTCCTCCATAGGGGCACAGACGCAGGGGGCACAGCAGATATGTAAAAGGAGCCTCATCTTTGTCCTGGCAAAAAAGAGAGTTGCCTCTCCTCCGCAGAGGTCTTAGGTAGCCCAAGGTAGCCGTGGGCCTTGTCTGTGGCCTTACGGCCCTTGGGGGTACGGAGAATGAAGCCCGCCTTGAGCAAAAAGGGTTCTACCATGTCCACCAGGGTATCCGTCTCTTCCTGCAGGACGGCCGCAATGGCCTCCAGCCCAACCGGGCCCCCCTTGTAATGGATTATCACGGTCTCCAGGAATTTCTTGTCCAGCGTGGTAAGGCCCTCTCCGTCAATCCCTTCCAGTTCCAGGGCCTCCTGGGTCACGGGCCTGGTTATCACCCCAGCATGTCTTACCTGTGCATAGTCCCTTACCCTCCTCAGGATGCGGTTGGCTATCCTCGGGGTACCCCTACTGCGTCTGGCAATCTCCACCACCCCCTCCTCATCCACAGGCACCTGGAGGAGGGCGGCCGAGCGCCTGACCACCCGGCATAGTTCTTCCATCGTGTAAAAGTCCAGGGCCCTCTGTATGCCAAACCTCTCCCGCAGGGGCGAGGAGATGAGCCCTGCACGGGTGGTGGCCCCTACGAGGGTAAATTTTTCAAGTCTACTGCGGTAGCTCCTGGCGTGGCTCCCCTTATCAAAGACTATGCTGATGGCAAAGTCCTCCACGGCGGAGTACAGGTACTCTTCCACGGTCCTGGGCAGCCTATGGATTTCATCTATGAAAAACACATCTCCCTTTTTGAGGTGGGTGAGGATACCGATGAGGTCTCCCCCCTTTTCCAGGGCGGGGCCTGAGGTAGTGACTATCCCCACGTCCATCTCTTTGGCTATTATATGGGCAAGAGTGGTCTTCCCAAGGCCCGGGGGGCCGTAAAGGAGGACGTGGTCAACGGCATCCCCCCTCTTCTTTGCGGCCTCAATGGCGATACCCAGAGACTCCACCACCTGGCCCTGGCCAATATATTCAGCGAGCCTCCTGGGCCGCAGGTTCAGGGCCTCTTCCACCTCTTCCTTGCCCTTTATTAAGAGGCCTTGTCCCTTCACTCCCCCTTCTCCGCCTGAGCCTGCCCTGCACCGTTCTGATGCAGGGCCTGTCCCCACTTTAGGTGGCTTGGAAGGCCCGCCTGGTGTGGGTTGAAGGGCGTCTCCCTGCCCCGCCTGGGCCTGCTTCTTAGTCCCTTCTCTGGCCACGGTATACCTCCTCAAAGAGTTCCTCGGGGGTAGAAAGTTTGGGGTTCCGCTGGAAGGCCTCCCTGACTAACTGGCCGGCCTCGGCGGGTTTGTGTCCAAGTTGTTTTACAAGCACCGCCTCCACCTGTTTCCGCAGGTCCTCGGGTTCAAGAGGGGGCATCTCCCCCAGGGACATAAGGGCGTACTTGGCCACCTTGCCATGGAGTTCTGCCACAATCTTTTCGGCCGAACGCCTGCCTATACCCTTGAGCTTTTCCAGGGCGCCCGTGTCTTTATCCTCTATGGCCCTGGCTATCCTGGCCACTGGTACCGTCAGGGCCTCTACCCCCTTGGAAGGGCCGATGCCGTCCACCGTTATCAACTTCTCAAAGAACTCCCGCTCGGCCTCCGTGTTAAAACCGACCAGGAGGGGCTTGGGCTGTCTCTCTGATTGCTGGTAGGAGATATAAAGCTCTACTTCCTGGCCCAGTTCTTTGGCGTTGTAGCAGGCCCTGACTATGGAAGGCAGTCTTACTTCGTAACCCAGCCCACCGTTTGTCGGGTGTGGCCCTGCCACCAGCACCACTATCCTGTCCTCCCCTTTTTCAAGCAGTGTCCCTCTGAGGTAGCGGATCAAGGGTATGTCCTCATATACAGGAAAGGAGGCCCTTTCGGGAGAGTCCTGTAAGGGCAAGGGCCAGTGCATCCGTGGCGTGGTGGGAGGTGGGTTGGGTAGTCAGGCGGAGAATCCTGCTTACGGCCACCTGTACCTGTTCCTTTGCGGCCAGGCCCCTGCCTGTCAGGGCCTGCTTCACCTCGGAGGGCTTTAATTCAAAAACCTCCACCTCCATATTGTTGGCGGCTACGCTTATGGTGCCCCTGACTTCCCCCAGCTGGAGGGCGGCCCTGGGGTATTTGGGGTCAACAAAGGCCTCCTCAATGACTACCAGGCCTGGGGACCATCTGGTGATGAGCTGGCAGACGTGGCGGTATATTAGGCCCAATCGGGGGGGATTGGAAAGCCTGGGGCTTGTCTTAATACAGCCCCAGTCATGGGCCTGACTACCCTGGGGCAAGGCCTCCACCACTGCGAAGCCTGTTGCCGCTAGCCCAGGGTCTATCCCTAGTGCTATCATAGGACGCTCGGCTTAACCCCTTTCCCAAACTTCCCCTCACCTTCTTTAAGTAGTGCAACAGTAGGGGCAGTTCCCGCCTGAGGCGGATTTTCAACATGAACTGCCCCTACTGCTCATTCCGACTCCTTCTTCTGTCTTAAGGATAGTTCCCACCTAGTGAGTTTCTCGGTAATCTCCTCTACGTGCGACCCGCTGATACCCTTATGGCCCAGCAGTTCTTCTTCCGTTTTAGAGACAAGTTCCTCTACGGTATGGATGCCTATCTTTTCCAGGGCCTTTGCGGTACGGGCGGATAGTTCCAGGATGGAAACAGGGCTATTCAGGAGTTCCGCCTCCTGTTCAGACCTGGGGGTGGGATGCAACCTCTTCTGTTCTTCCAGGGCCTGGCCTATCCTGAGGCCTTTTTGGGTCAGCACGTCCTTTATCTCAGTCAGAGAGGTCTCTCCAAAATTCTTAAAGGAAAGGAGCTGGCTTTCCGTTACCGTGGTAAGGTCTCTCAACGTCTTTATGCCCATCCTTTCCAGACAATTCTTGCTCCGTACAGAGAGCTCAAAATCTGATATGGGTATGCTTAACACCTCGCTCTCTTTACTCTGTGCCCTCAACTTTTCTTCGTCGTAGTACATGTAGAGGGAGGACTTGGCATCTTTAAGATACAGGCCCGCCCGGGGGTGATTGGGGTCGGCCCTCAATACCGTCTCAAAGCAGGAAACCGCCTTCTCGTACTCTCCCCTGTCTTCGTAAAGGGTTCCTAAATTTATAAGGACGTTCGTATACGTGGGGGAGAGTTCTTTGCATTTCTCGTAGTACCCTACGGCCTTTTCGTCCTCCCCTTCCAGGTCATAATTGTAACCCAGGCGGAAAAGGGACCCTGCATGTTCAGGGTCTATCTCCAGGGCCTTCTCGTAGTGGGCCATGGCCTCCGGATATTGCCCCATGTCTTCCATGCAATACCCCCACTGATAATGGACTTCTGCATCGTTGCCGTGGGCCTTCGCCAGCTGTTCTATCCTTTTCAGTGCCTCCTTGGTCTGGCCTGCCTTCCTCTGTACGCCTACGACCTCCAACTCTAAATCAATCTCTTCTACATCTTCCTTCCTGGCCTTCTCAAGCAGCTCCAGGGCCTTTTCGTAGTCTCCCCGTTCCTCATAACACTTCCCGAGGTAGTAACAGGCGACCTTGCGGGTCTTCACCTCTTCCAGGGCCTCTATGGCCTCCTTTGCCCGGCCCATAGTCCAGAGGACCATACCTAACTTGAGACAGTCTTCTTTCACCTTTGCCGGGTCTTTCCCCCTTTTGATAGCCAGGGCAAGGCTTGCGGCCTCTTTCTCCATGGCCTCCCTTTCTTCGTTGGAAGAGCACACCTTCTTCCTTAGCTGCCTCACGGCCTCTCTGGGTATACTTTCCTGTTCCAGGATATCAATACCTACCTCGGTAACCATTTTTTTTACCTGCGCATCCTTTCCATAAACTACAACCACAGAAGCACCTTAGATACTTCTTATTAAATAGGAGATTTTAGCAAAAAGTCCCCAAAATGCAACTGAAATCTGCGGGGCAAAAGAACTGTTCAGGCCCCTGGTAACCCGCCTAAGGCGGAGGGCTAACCCCTCCTGACCGCCCCCCAGTTAAAGGGCAAAATCCGGTAGCCGCAACTCCGCCAGAGGCAAATCCGCCTAAGGCGGACTGCGGCTACAAACTTTGTATGGACAGAAGGCGCAAGTTATAACCCATGCCCATATCATCCACACATCTCACAAAATTCCTGTAAACCTTCTTATGTTTAAATAGTCTAAGAGGATGAAAGGAGTGTACACAATGAGAAAGGTCTTGGTTGCAGTCCTTGTCACAATAACCCTGGGCATCCTCACTTCACCCTTGAGTAGTCCACCTAAGGCGGCTGAAGGACCTACAGGGTTAAAGGAGGAGATGAAACAGGTGGAGGCCCTGAGGGAGGACATAAACCTCCTGAACCTGCTTAATGGTCTCAACCTCACCGATGAGCAATCCAGCAGGATTATGAATCTGGCCACCGAGGCGCGCGCTATCAAGCAAGGGAGTTTTGCGGAAAACGCCCAACTCCTCAACGAGTTTAAGGAGACACTATCCATACTTAAGGAAGGCATCATGGATAAGAATTGGAGGCCCGACCCAGAGATAGAGAAGAAGGCAGGCCGATTAAACCACAGATTAAGGGAACTAAAGGAAGAGCACTTCACCAGATTGCAGGTACTGGAAGGGGAGGCCAAGGGTGTCCTTACCCCTGGACAACTGGCCATTATAGAGGACTATAAACCGTGCCTTATACCGCCCAAAGACCTTAAATCCCCCACCAGGGCCGGACAGGCCTTTGACACGGCACCAGTAGAGAGATTCCTCACCAGGGCCAGGTCCATCCCTGCTGAACGTTATGCCAAGGCCAGGGACACCCTTACGGAGGAATTCCTGGACCGCCTGGAGAAACACCTCGGCCCCTTACCAGACAAGACGGCAAAAAGGGAGGAGGTGCTGAGGGTCATTGAGCAGGCCAGGACCATGACGGACGAGGAATTTGCCCTGGAGAAGGAAGACATGGCCAGCAAACTTGCCCCAAAACCAGAGGGGCAGGGTCACCCCCGGCAAGGGCAAAGACCTCCCTTTGGGTTCCATGGTCAGGGCATGGATAAGGTAGGCAGATTCCTCCTGAACGAAAGGATTATCCCTATACTGGAAAAGAGGCTTACCCTGTCTAAGGATTTTACTCCAAGGAAAGGGATGGACCTGGGTTCTCTACCAGCCGTACCTGAGTCCTGCCCTTCCAAAAAGGATTAATGGAGGTGCAAAATGCACAGAGACGACATCTCAAGGAGGGAATTCATAGAAGGATTAATGAACGTGGGGCTGACCATGGGTCTGGCCAGCACCCTCTGGTCGGTAGGGGCACGTTGCAACGTGCCCCTACTAGAAGCAAGAGAAGCGTATGGACAAAGCGGCAGGGCCACCCACAACGAGGCTATGAAAGAGGCCTCCTGGTACAAGACCGTGGGTGAAGGGACACAGTGCTTCCTCTGCCCAAAGGGTTGCTACCTGGCCCCCGGAGAGACGTGCTTCTGCAGGACCAGGATAAACCGTGCAGGTAAACTCTATACCACCGCCTGGAATAACCCCAGCGTGCTAGAGTTAACCAGCATAGAAAACGGGCCCCTTTACCATTTTAGGCCTGGCACCAGGATGCTATCCCTGAGCACCTCCGGGTGTAACCTCAGGTGTTTATACTGTCAGAATTGGCAGGTATCCCAGACCAGTCCACTGAAAAGCAAAAACCTCTCCTTCAACATCCCGCAGGTGATAAAGGCCACTGGGAACAAGTCCTGCAAGGGAATAGCCTTTAACTACACGGAACCCGTGGCCTTCTACGATTACATGGTGGACATCGCCGAGAGGGCCAGGCAGGAAGGGCTCACGGTCACCGTGGCCACGGCTGGCTACATAAACCCATCCCCCCTAAAGGAGCTTTGTAAGAAGGTGGACGCCTTCACCGTTACCCTCAAGGGTTTTGATGGGGACTTCTACCAGAAGGTCTGCGGTTCAAGACTTGAAGTAGTCCTCCAGGCCCTGGAGGTAATAAGGAAGGAGGGAAAATGGTTGGAGGTAGTAAATCTGATTGTACCCTCCCTGAACGATGACCTGGCGAAGATAAGAAAGATGGCCCAGTGGATGAAGCTCCATCTGGGAGAGGACGTCCCCCTCCACTTCTCCAGGTTCTTCCCCGCCTACAAACTGACAGGACTCCCTGAGACGCCCATTGTCACCCTTGAACGGGCCAGGGAGGTGGCGCTGGAGAGTGGTATCAAATACGTCTATGTAACCAACCTCCCTGGACACGTGGGGAACAACACCTATTGCCCCAATTGTGGGGGGATGGTGATTGCCAGAAAGGGGTTTGACACACTCGCCATTAACCTTGAAGGAGGGCGCTGTCCCTCCTGCAAGAAAGGCATAAGTGGTGTATGGGTGTAGAGTGTAGGGGCAGATCATGCCTGAGGCAGACCCGCCTCTGGCGGGCCTGCGTGTCTGCCTAACCGAAAGGAGGATTTAAAGATGAAATTATTAATTCCAGCAGTAATGATAGGCCTCTTAGTATCCTTCAGTCCCCTAGCCTTTGCTGCCCACCCAGAGGGGCCAGGGGGGACAAAGGGGAAGAGACAACACAAACAGTGTCTCCACAATCCCCCTGGTATTCAAGGGTGGCAGAACCACCGCCACCACCAGCAGGCCAAACCCGTCTGGTGGGGAAAGGACAAAGGACATAAACACCCTAACAGAGACAAAAGGGAGGACATCAGAGACAAGAAAGAAGACCGCAGGGATAGGAGGGAAGACATCCGGGACAAGAGAGAGGATCGCAGAGACAGGCTTGAGGATATCCGTGACCGTCGCGAGGACATCTGGGATGCAAGGCATGACGGCGGCAAGTGGGACAAGCTGGAGGACAAGTGGGATAGATTAGAGGATAGAAGAGACCGCAGGGAGGATATAAGAGACAGGAAGGAAGATATACGGGACCGCAGAGAGGACAGGAGGGATCGTCTTGAGGACATCAGGGACCACAGGAACAAACCACCCCAGCCCCCAGGGCCTCCCGTCTTGCCACCCCCTGCCCCTCCCGCTACACCACCAGCCCCGACCCAATAGTCCCCACCACACCCGTAGGGGCAGGTTTCAAACCTGCCCCTACAATCTAATTTGGCCTTTTATTTCTAACCCTTAAAGGGTAAAATTCGGTAGCCGCAACTCCGCCGGAGGCGGATCCGCCTAAGGCGTGACTTCAGGTTGCGTTTGACGCAGACTAATCCGCCTAAGGCGGACTGCGGCTACAAACTTTGCATGGACACTGTCTACACCCGACTCCAGGAATCAGCCCGATTCATAGATTCCTTAATCTCAAAAAGACCTGAGGTGGGGATAGTCCTCGGCTCAGGCTGGCAAGGTTTTTTACAAGAGGTTGAGACACCACAGGAAATAAGACTATCTGCTATACCCCATTTCCTCCCCTCCTGGGCAAGAAAGAGAAAGGGGGCAGTGGTGATTGGCAAGGTCTCTAATGTAAATGTGGCCTGCCTGGATGCCAGGCTACATACTTACGAAGGCTTCACGGCCCAGGAGGTAGCTTACCCTATTAGAACCCTGGGGGTACTGGGCGTAAAGACCCTCTTCGTTACTAACACTGCCGGAGGCATAAACCGTACGTTTCCCGTGGGAGGCCTCATGCTCATTAAAGACCATATCAACATGGCGGGAGAAGACCCCACCAGGGGAGAGGAAGAGGTAGAGTTAGGACCGAGGTTTGTAGACATGAGTCAGGCCTATGACCCTGAATTAATAAGGCTCACGGAATTAATGGCTAAAGGACTAGGCATAAGAATAAAGAAGGGGGTATATGCATCGGTACGGGGGCCGGCCTACGAGACCCCTGCAGAGGTAGGGATGCTAAGGACTCTTGGGGCAGATGCAGTAGGCATGTCCACTGTACCAGAGGTCATTGCCGCCAGGCAGATGGGGATACGTGTCTGCGGTATCTCTTGCATCACCAATAAGGCGGCCGGTCTAGCTAAAGAGAAAATAACCCACGAGGAAGTGCTGGCCGTAATGAATGATGTGGGAATAAAGGCATTTAAGTTGTTGAGGGAGATTATTGTAAGTAGTCGCAGGTCGTGCCCGAGGCAGATTCGCCGCGGCGAACTTTAGCCTGCGTGCATCCTTCATAGAGGGCGTGAAGATGAAAGAACTCATAAAAAAAGCAATGGAGGCGATGGAAAAATCCTACAGCCCCTACAGCCATTTCAAAGTGGGTGCGGCCCTGAAGACCAGGTCTGGAAAGGTCTACACTGGCACCAACGTGGA
>JASEHG010000259.1 GCA_030018855.1 Candidatus Brocadiaceae bacterium | reverse complement strand
CCCTTATAAGATTTCCTTTATTTTGCCCCTTCATCTGATATTCGGCCATATTTACCACCCAAACAATATCGTTCTCGTAGTCGTACCACCCTAGCCCCACCCGTGCCAAATGGGTTAGGCATGGGTGGAGTTTCTTTTCAGGGATGCTTGTTTCATCCGTAATGGTGGCTATAGGAAGGTAATAAATTCCTGAATAATGACTGTGGGGATTGGTAATAAGATAAAGGAATAACAGTTTTTCTTCTACCGAGAGATGTTTCTTTATTTTCGGGTCTGACCAGAAGGTCTCATCTATTGTCCTATAGGCCATTCTATTCTTCCAAAAAATAAAGGCCAGCTTTTCTCCTTTAATGACAGGTTAGCTTCTGGTTGGAAACTTGAACTGCCGTTGTAGGGAGGAAAAACTGGCCTTGTTTTATATTTTTATTGACACAGCAATATTCAAATTTCCAACCATACCCCGAATTATATCATTTATGCTTGAGATGTCAAGCGAAATCTACGACCCCTCCTGTGCCAGCAAAGGCAACTTATCCTCAATCCGTTTCCGTGTCATGTCTACATACTTCTGGCTTGCGTCTATCCCCACAAACTTTCGTCCCAGGCTTAGGGCCGCTAGAGCCGTTGTCCCGCTCCCCATAAAAGGGTCAAGGACAATCCCGACAGGCGGGCAACAAGCCTTGATAGGTCTTTCTAGTAGAGCCTCTGGGTACACAGCAAAATGGTGGCCTGGGAATCCGATTGTGTTTATGGCCCAAACAGTTGGGGGGTGTTTCCCTTCCAAAGACATTTTTCTTTTTTCTGCCCATTTGTTACAATTTTCATTTGAAATCCCTGCATAATTACCAGCTTTTTGAGAATTAAAATCATACTTCAATCTTTGTATGCCACTATCTGTGAGCTTGACCTTCACCGCATCCAAATCAAAATAATACTTTTGGTTCTTGGTAAAGAAATATAAGGGCTCCCAAGACTGATTAAACCTATCCTCCGCACTGGTTGGCATACAAGACCCTTGCGTAGTATTGTCTTGATAGAGTATTTGTTTTGCCCAGGCGATAGTGTTCCGCCTTATCCATCCATCATCGGTCATTGCTATTACAAACCGTTCAGGAATACCTACGAGGGATTTAGCCTTGATGCCTGGGGTCCCTTTCTGTGTTATACAATTTCCCAATTCTCCCCCTTCTCCGTCCCGTCTCCACTTTGAAAATCTTGAAGCTTGACTTTGTGGAGAAGGTTTATTATAAATATCCTTCTGTAAAGATTTGTTTTCTCTGTAATCACTCCTTCCATAATTAGACCCCGCATAAGAGTCCGAGATATTTACCCAAAAACTTCCACTATCCTTTACGACCCTCTTGACCTCTGTAAAAATCTGCATGAGATGGTCTATATAAAGCTGATATGTAGGCTCAAGCCCCAAATAGCCTTGCCAGGCACCACACTTGTTACAAAAATCTGAGTAACTCCCCTTTCCCCTTACGCCGTCAACATCATTGAGGTCTCGGTTCGCCCCCACATTTGCGGGCCTATCGGGAGGATTACTGCCTCCCAGGGGGGGCTTATAAACCTTACGCCAATCATGTTTACAACCTTTATCCCCGCCCCATATTTGCGGAGGGCAATCGTAGGCCCTGAGACCCCAGTAAGGCGGAGATGTTATTGCCATATCTACACACCCGTCAGGCCAGGAGGCTAAAACGTCAAGGGCATTACCGCAAATAATACTATTTAGTTTCATCTACGACCCTGGTTCTTCTGCTAGCCTCCTTAATGTCAGTTTCTCACACGCTATACACCATTCTTTATCTTCCACCCCCTGGGTGTGGATAGTGGACATTGTACATTTCTCACAATAGTGTCTACCACAATCTTCGCAAACATATCTGGCTTTTGCTCTTTTGCATACAACACAAAGGACAGTTACGGTTTTCTCCATCTTATATCGGCCTAGGGCGAAGGACATACAAAAATTTATTGAAGACCATGTTGTAAGGTCTCCTGCGTCTGTGGTCGTACAGGTCGTTATACTGCAAGCCATTCCAGAGAGGGGGGGTTCTGTCATCAGAGGTTAATTCTACAGCCATCGCCATATCGCTAGACCCCACGACCTTTATCCTCCCCTGTTCTGTGAGGAGTTCAAGCCAACCCCTATCCCATTGCCCCCAGGCACTATCGCCCATTGCCCTTTTAGCGTTCACAAAGAAGTCAAGGTCTTGTTGCAAGAACTTTGCAAGGTAGACTGTAGGCAGGTTATGGATAATGCTGTATAGGTCATCGTCAGTCTTCCTGACAGAGATACCTGCATGGGTAAGGTTAGGGTCAAGGTGGTCAAGGGACTTGTTGAAAGTATCGTGTGCGTTGTGTAATAGCCAGTCTGCCAGCTCCTGATTGGTTATGGGTAAGTGGTCTATCCTGGCTTCC
>JASEHG010000258.1 GCA_030018855.1 Candidatus Brocadiaceae bacterium | reverse complement strand
GGTTCCTTTCAACTCGTACAGGACATGGTTGCCAGGATGGTGGTGGAGACCGAGGCGGCAAGACTCCTGGTGTACAGGGCCGCCCATGTAAAGAACAAGGGGGGAAAGAGCACCCTTGAGACCTCCGTTGCTAAATATTTTGCCTCCGAGGCCGCCCAGAGGGTTACCTACATGGCCCTGCAGATACATGGCGGCTACGGCTACTCCAACGAATTCCCCGTAGAACGCCACTACCGGGATGCAAGGGTGTCCACCATATACGAAGGCACCTCCGAGATACAGAAACTCATTATCGGCAGGGAGACGCTGGGCCTAAAAGCCTTTTACTAGGGAGTAGGGATTAGGGAGTAGGGAGTAGCAAGATTTCATATTGCTATCCCCTACACCCTACCCCCTATCCCCTAATCCCTAACATAATGACGCCCACCAGGGAGATATTCTGGAACGTAGTACACCATCAGTGGATGTACGCCCTCTTCGCCCTCTCCTTTGGTTTCTTTCTCTACGGTCTTTATCTACGATACCTGTTATGGTCTAAGGGCAGGCCCGTAGGGGCAACCCTTGCGGTTGCCCAGAACGATGGGGGAGTGACAAGACTTGGGCAGGGGCAAGCCCTGCCCCTACAGACCCTATGGCTCATCCTCAGCCACAAGGAGATACTCAGCGAGAGATGGCCAGGGGTCATTCATGGACTCATATTCTTTGGATTCCTTGCCCTATTTATAGGCACCTGCCTGGTGGCCGTTCAGGTGCATCTCCACTGGCCCATCCTTTACGGGAGGTTTTACCTGTATTATTCTCTGACGTTAGACCTCTTCGGCGGCCTGATGCTCCTGGGGATACTACTGGCCTCTTACAGGCGATACCTGACGGAGCATGTATATATTAAAAACAGGGTAGACGATGCCATAATCCTGGGCCTGTTATTTCTCATCCTCGTTACCGGCTTCCTTATAGAGGGTTCAAGGATTGCCTTCTTAAACCCTCCCTGGGAGACCTTTTCCCCGATAGGGTGTCTGACTGCCAGGGTGCTAAAAACCCTGGTGGGAGAGTCCGGACTAAAAGGTCTGCACAGGGACCTGTGGTGGTTTCACATGTGTCTGGCCATGTCCTTTATAGCCTACATGCCTTACTCCAAGCTCTTGCACCTCTTCGCCACTCCTTTGAATCTATTCCTACGCCCAGCCGGCCCCAGGGGTGCCCTGACTCCCATAGATTTTGAGGGCGTAGGGGCGACCCGCCGGGTCGCCCCTACAGAGGAGGTCTTCGGGGCCATCAGCCCGAAGGACTTCACATGGAGGCAACTCCTGGATGTGGACGCCTGCATGAGATGCGGCAGGTGTGATGCCTATTGCCCAGCCACGTTGAGCCAGAAACCCCTCAGACCCCAGAAGATTATACTTGATATACGAGGGCAGATGGAAATGGATGCCTCCGCACCCCTGATGGGGGGCGCAGAGGCAGGGCCACTCCCTACAAAAACAAAAATAGACCCGGCGGAGGTATGGTCCTGTACCGCCTGCCTAGCCTGCCAGGAGGCCTGTCCTGCCGGGATAGAACACCTGCAGAAGATTGTTGATTTGAGGCGTGGACACGGGCTTATGCTGGGCAAGTACCCCCCGGAGATTATTAGGACCATAAAGAATATAGAAACCAGCGGAAATCCTTACGGCTTCAGCCAGGAAAAGAGAGAGGACTGGGCGGAGGGTTTGGGCATAAAGGTCTTACGTAATGTAGGGGCACGTTGCAACGTGCCCCTACTGTTATGGGTGGGCTGTGCGGGGGCCTTTGATGAGAGGAACCAGAGGGTGGTTAGGGCCTTTGCAGGGTTTTTGCAGAAAGCAGGGGTAGATTTTGCCATCCTGGGGAGGGAAGAGAGGTGTAATGGCGACCCCTTGAGGAGGGTGGGCAATGAGTTTGGGTTCCAACGCCTGGCCAGGGAGAATATTGAGACCCTGAAGAGATACAACGTTAAAGAGATAGTTACCTGTTGTCCCCACTGCTTTAATACGCTCAGGAATGAGTATCCCCAATTTGGGGGAGGTTTCCAGGTCTGGCACCATACGCAGTTTATGGAACGGTTCTTTCCCCATTTAGCAGTAGGGGCGACCGGCCGGTCGCCCCTACACCAGGGAAAGGAAATCATTACTTATCATGACCCCTGTTATCTGGGGCGGCACAACGGGATTTATGACCCTCCGAGGAGGCTGATGAAGAATCTCGGAGTGGAGACCAGAGAGATGGAGAAGAACAGGGACAAGGGCTTCTGCTGTGGGGGTGGAGGGGGACACATGTGGATGGAGTTAAGACTCGGCCAGGACATCAACGAAATGCGGACCGAGCAGGCCCTTGATAGCGGGGCCAATATCATTGCCACCGCCTGCCCTTTCTGCCTGACCATGCTTACTAACGGAATAAAGGCAAAGAATGTTG
>JASEHG010000257.1 GCA_030018855.1 Candidatus Brocadiaceae bacterium | reverse complement strand
AGGGATGCTGAGGCCCTGAAGTGTTACGACCTGGCCCTGGAACGGACGCCGCGTTTTGCGGAGGCCCTGCGGGATAAGGCCGAGGTGTTACGGGAGTTAGGTAAATTCAATGAAGCCCTGGAGTGTTGCCAGTCCTCCCTGGAGATAGAACCGGGCTGCGAGGCCACGTTACGCACACAGGCGTTAATCCAGGAGGCCCTTGGAAAGACAGTAGACAGTAAACAGTAGGCAGTAGACAGGAAACAGGAAACAGAAAAATCTCTCTATCCCTGTATGCTGTCTACTGTCTACTGTCTACTAGTTGTAAGAGGGCTATTGCCAATCTAATGTCCTCGGGGGTGGTTATCTTTATGTTAGCGGGGTCTCCTGGGACTATCTCCACAGGGTAGCCCAGTTTTTCCACCGCCTGGGCGTCGTCGGTAACCTCTTCTCCGGTCTCTGCCAGTGCATCGTAGGCCCTCATTAGAATCTCTTTTCTGAAGCCCTGGGGGGTCTGGGCCATCCAGAGACTGTCCCTGTTAATGGTACGGGTTATCCTCTTCTGGGCGTCCACCTCTTTAACTGTGGCCTGGATGGGTATGGCAGGGACACACGCCCCCTTCTCCCAGGCCATTTTCATCACTGATTTTACTATTTCGCTACTGACGAGGGGCCTCACTGCATCGTGGACCAGGACTATCTCCGTATCCTCACCCAGACTCTGAAGGCCACAGTAGACACTGTCCTGCCTCCTCCCTCCCCCCTGGACGAGCCTTACGGGGGTAGCATATTGAGAGATTACGCCCCCCCATTGTGCCGTAACGTAGTCTAATTCCGCACCGCCCACCACCAGGACTATCTCGGTCACGTTTATTGGTGGTCCGCCTGAGGCGGATGCCACCTTTAACCCCACGAACTTCTCCACGCTCCTGAGGAAGATGGGCCTCCCTCCCAGTTCCAGGTAGGGCTTTTTTACCGGCCCCCCCATCCTGAGCCCAAGCCCTGCGGCGGCCATTATGACGGAGACGTTAGGCATACCAGTCAAGAATTTGAAATTTGTAATTTGAAATTATTAATTACACCCTTTCATAAGGATGGAAGAGCCTGAGGTACTCGTCCTGGGCATAGCGGTCGGTCATACCAGCAATATAGTCGCAGACCCCCCGGTGTATGCCCTCTTTCTCTACCCAGGCCTGGAAGTCGGGGGGGAGCTGTCTGGGGTTGGCCACGAAGGCCTTGAAGAGTTCTTCCACGAAGCGTCTGGCCTTATCGGCCATGCGGGCTACCCTGTAGTGCATGTACACGTTCTCACCGAGGAACTTCTCAAGACTCCTCTTCCTCTCCGAGATTTCCGGGGAAAAATCCACTACCAGTTGACGGCAATGTCTCACCTCTTCCGGGCCCTTAATCCCCAACTCTTTTAACCTCTTATGGGTGTTCTCTATCAAATCTGTAACCTGGAGGTTTATGAGGAATATAATGGTCTGGGACCTCCTGTTGTCTCCATCCAGGTTAGTCCACTTGCTGGCCACTCTTTCAGCGGCGTAACGCCACAGTCCTTCTCCATGGAGTGCCCCTTCGTTGATGAGTCCTGCCTTGAGGCTATCATCCAGGTCGTGGGTATCGTAGGCAATGGAATCTGCCTTATCCACTACCTGGGCCTCTAAGAGGGGTCTCTCTTTTGGATTAAATTCGGTGAGGACTTCTTTAGCGGCGTTATGTTTCAATATAGACTCCCTTACCTCCCAGGAGAGGTTAAGCCCAGGAAAATTGGGGTATCGCCTCTCCAGCACGTCCACCACCCTCAGGGCCTGGAGGTTGTGTTCAAAACCTCCGTGCCCCTTCATGAGTTTACACAGGGCCTCTTCCCCCGAATGGCCAAAGGGGGTGTGGCCGAGGTCGTGGGCCAGGGCAATGGCCTCGGCAAGGTCCTCGTTAAGGTTTAAGGTCCTGGCCAGACACCTTGAAATCTGTGCTACCTCAATGGTATGGGTGAGTCTGGTACGGTAATAATCCCCTTCGTGGTTGACGAAGACCTGGGTCTTGTATTCCAGTCTACGGAAGGCGGTGCTGTGGATGATCCTGTCCTTGTCCCGTTGATATATACTACGATAGGGGTGTTCCTCCTCGGGGTATTTACGCCCCCTGGAGTCCTTGCTCTTCGTGGCGTAGCTGGCCAGCTCCTTCTCTTCCCTCAGTTCTATGTCCTTACGGTAAATCATCTAGAACGAGCCCTTTAACCTTGATAGAAGCTCTGAGAGGTAATGGGAGACGACCTTGGTCTCCCCCAGGACGGGCATATAATTTGTGTCACCTACCCAGCGAGGCACGACATGAAAATGGAGGTGTTCCTCCCCTGCACCGGCGGCCTTCCCCAGGTTGACCCCGATATTGAACCCCTCTGGTTTCAGGTGCTGTTCCAGGACTGTCTGGACCTTACAGAGCAGTTGCATACAC
>JASEHG010000256.1 GCA_030018855.1 Candidatus Brocadiaceae bacterium | reverse complement strand
TCCTCCGCAGGGATGCCCATAGTAACCACAGTCTCCACCTGTATGTCTCCCCTCACCTCCCTGGGGATACTCTCCCTGAGCTTCTCCTCCAGTCTGTCAATAGTCTCCGCATCGGGAACGGTGGGTACCTCATAGACAGGCCCGCCGTAGTCAAAGACACGCCTGTCAATCACGTGCATGAGGTAGAGCCTGGCGGAATCCTTCAGGGCCATCCCTGCCGCATACCTAAGGGCCCTGGCCGAGCAATCCGAATAATCAATGGGACAGAGAATCTTCTTGAAGCTGATCATCTTAACTCTAGCCTCTTTAGCCTTTCCTTTACTTTCCTTGTGTCTTCACCCATATCATATTATAAGGAGACCGCTGAAAATGGATGGCATTATAACATAATTTAAGTCCTCTGAAAAAGTCTCTACGGTACTGTATGCCATCTTAATCAAAAAAGGGCGTTCATCTCCTCAGGAAAAGCAACCTTCTCCAACTTTATACCTTGTGGAGCCTCGCACGTTTAGCGTGCCAGACAAGCTGGCACGCCACATTCACCAATTTTTGTAGCGTGCGAGTCATGCCTGAGGCAGATCCGCCTCAGGCGGACTTGCCTCGCACGGTCACAGTCTCACCTCATACATGGAAAGATAGAGGGCTTACAGGGACCGGCCTCTCTTTTCTTGACAAAGTTAGTTTCAAAAGAAGGGGAGCAACAATGGAAGTGAGTACAACCACCATTATTAAAGAGGAAAATACTACTTCATCTAATATTCCCATCTTTCTGCTTATCCCAGAAAGTATTAAGACTCCTTCTAATTTTATTATCATCCCCACACCTATGGCCAGGCGATTTATGCCTGGCTCAATGGGACAGATGCTACAAAAGAACTTGCCCAGGAAGGCTACCCCCGTTATGGCAAGTCCGAGGAACACTGCTTGTACATTTAACATACTCTCCCAATCCACCCTTGCCCCTACCCATACAAAAAATATTGGCACAAGGAGTATATAGGCCGGCCTTATCAGCCAATCCACACCATACTCCCTGCCATCGGAATCTATTAACCTCATGTGCCGCAGGAACAGTCCCGCCGCAAAGGCCCCTATTATGGCAATAAGACCTATAGACCCCGCCAGGAAGGCTAAAAGGAGACATAAGATAGTTGCTATAGAAATCTTTAAACCTTCAGGTATCTTCCTCGTTAGAAAGTTCCTTAACCTCTCTGCGTATATCAGGTTTGGTACGATAATAACAGCTAGAAAGGCCAGTACGATGCCAACAGTGGCCGCTACACCGTGTATGGGAACCCCACCCCTGACAACGACCCCGCTGACTATACTAAAGATTAAGATTACTATAACTTCAGTAAGGATAATAGCACCTGTTAATACCTTACCCTCCAGTGTATTTATTGCCTTTAATTCTTGTAAGGTGGCTAATAACAATCCTATGCTTGAGCAACACAGGATAATGGCCAGAAGGAGCTTTTGGCCCACTGGTGCATCGGGGAGTAAAAAGTGACCAACAAGAAACCCAAGCCCGGCAGGGACTACTATACCACCCAGGCATACCAGGACTGACGAAACCCCCACCCTTAAAAGTGCCCTGAGGTCTGTGTGAAGACCAGCCGACAGAAGGAGGGTAAGGGCCCCAAAGTAGGATAAATTCTCTAAGAAAGGCATTATCCTTAGAAAATTGAAAAAATTCCACCCGGTCAAAAAATAGAGGTTACCTAACAACATCCCGATCATCACCTTCCCCACAACCCCAGGAACCCGCAGTACCCTGGCTACTTCTCCTCCCACTTTGCCAGCTATGAGCGTAATAGCCACCCCAAGCAACATATACTCAAAAGGTTCTACCTGCCATATCTCCCAGGTGGGCTTTATCTCTTTAATAAGTAGTTCAGGCAGAGATGGTTCTTCCGGGGTTACAGGCTCAACGGCTAAAGGTTCTACCCTTTCTCCCTCAATGGCAGGGGGTGTCTCCTCTTCTACCTTTTGCCCTGTGGCTGTAGGCCGCTCCTCAGGAAGTTTCTTTGCCTCCACGGCCTGTGGGATTTCGGGCCTTACCCCTTCTTCTATTTTTTTGACAGGTTCAGGTGTGCCTGCTGGCCCCTCGGGGGCTTTAGGGGTGGTGGCCAATGATTCTATATCCTCTTCTTTTTTTACTACCCCAGCAGTTGGGGCCTCTCTTCCAGTATCTGGTGGTATCTCCTTTTCAACCCCGATTTCAGCCACGGGTGGCTTTTCATGAATTTCCTCTACCTTTCTAGCCTGTGGAGGTTCCTTTGCGGTAACAACAGATGGAGGCTCCTTCTCAACAGCAGGCGATGGAATTTCTTTTCCAACAGCAACCGGGGTCTTTTCCTCCGTAACAGGGGAGGGTTCTTTTGTGGCCTCTGCTCCAGAGGGGGCTTTTTCCTCAACAACTTGTGGTACTTCCTTTTCAATAGTGGGTGG
>JASEHG010000255.1:685-2453 GCA_030018855.1 Candidatus Brocadiaceae bacterium | reverse complement strand
TCCAAAGGCCCCAGTGGTGACGTGTCTCATACTTAAATACCCTTGTAGGGGCAATTCATGAATTGCCCCTACTTACTTACTTACTATGGAAAGACGGATAGACATAAACCTTATAATCTGGTTAGTTTTCCTCCTCCTCCTATTTGGCGGTAGCCTGATAAAATGGCTTATACGGAGGTTTAGTAAGGGGGCTGTACTGGGCCAGAACGAGGGGGAAGGGAAGGAAGAGGCTGCCCCTCAGGAGAGACCCTCTACTTTTATGGAAGAGTTTAAAAAGATGCTGGAGGGTATGGTGCTGGAGGAGAGGCCCGAGATAGTGATTGCAGAGGAAAGACCTCCGAAAGGACGTCAAAGGCACCGTAGAATGAAGGTGCCGAAGGAGGCTATCCCTGCGTCATTAATCCCCGCCCCAGTCCGAAGTCCTGAGCGAGGCAGGGAGGGGGCGAAGGAGGAGCCGCCTGCCACACACGAGGTTACTTTGCCTCTGCCCAAGGCACCTCTAGTAAAGACCTTGCCCAGGGATGAACTACAGAAGGCCGTAGTCCTGAGCGAAATCCTGGGCCCACCCAGGGCCAGGAGACGGCATCACAGACTGTTTTGAAACAGGGGTTAGGGAGTAGGGGGTAGGGATTAATAGGATTTTGTTTTGCTACCCCCTGACCCCTACTCCCTAAACATCGCCGGAGTGGTGGAATTGGCAGACGCGCGAGACTCAAAATCTCGTGGGCCACAAGCCCGTGTGGGTTCAACTCCCACCTCCGGCACCATCCTGTCCCTGTGGAACGGCAATAGTCAGGGATTAGAGGATAGGGGGGGAGCTAGGAACAAGGGATATGAGTTAAGGGGAGGCAATGGAAGGCCGGGCAAGGCGTCTGTCGTAGGGACGTATTGTCATGCCTGAGGCAGATCCGCCTAGGGCGGACAATACGCCCCTACTTGGTCCGTCTTCCTATGCGTACCCCACGATTGGGTTTACGGCCCTTATTGGCCTTCTTGTTACTCCACTTCAAGAAGTCTCTCTTGTGATCGTGTGACATGGTTTAACCTTTCTTTTCGGACGGGCCAGATTCAAGCTTCTTAGGTTCTGAGGACTTTTCCGCCTCGTCTTCAACCCCTTTGAGGCCCTTTTTGAACTCCACGATGCCCTTACCTACAGAACGCATCACCTCAGGGAGACGCTTGCCAAAGATAAGGAGGGCCACAATCAGGATAACCAGCCACTCCCAGCCGCCTGGCATACCAAACATGACTTACTCCTCTCAATAAAGCCAGAAGGTGAATTATTTATCTATTTTAATATAAGCGGATAGAATGTCAACCTTTTTCTCAGGGTGGATTCTTGACAAAATTGTAGCCGCAGGTCATGCCTGAGGCAGATTCGTCCGCCTGAGGCGGAGCGAACTTTAGCCTGCGTAATAATCCAAGTAATTTACCATTGAAAAGCCCGCTAGCTGTCCTATAATCAGGAATCGGCAAGAGTAAGGAAGTCGGGGTGTAGCGCAGCTTGGTTTAGCGCGCCTGCCTTGGGAGCAGGAGGTCAGCGGTTCAAATCCGCTCACCCCGACCAGTTTACTAAAATACATTAACGACTGGAAGTTACTTTCGTCTTGGATGCTTGAATATGTAAAAGATTGGGCCAATCTGTTTCCTGAATTTTTTAATGAGGTAGGAAAAGTTTATAAGAGTCTTTTTGTGTGGCTTGTTTATGGGGAATAGAGCATTTGGCAGTGTTAGTGTGGGGTGTATCCACCTCAGGCGGGTTGGTTTA
>JASEHG010000255.1:0-675 GCA_030018855.1 Candidatus Brocadiaceae bacterium | reverse complement strand
AGCGCGTCCGCCTGAGGCGGAAGGTCAGCGGTTCAAATCCGCTCACCCCGACCAGTTTTTTTTGTTAAACTAGATATAAAATGGGCAAAATTAAAGAACAATTTCTAGTGGACCGAAAAGGCAAAAGGACTGCCGTAGTACTGCCGATAAAGGACTATGAACGGTTGTTAGAAGACCTTCATGACCTTTCCGTAGTTGCAGAGCGACGGCATGAACCCACGATTAGTCTTGAGGAATTAAAGCTCAGGCTCAAGGCGGATGGGCTCATACAAGATTGAGTTCAGACAGTCTGCCGGTCGAGATATCCGCAAGATTACGCCTACTCTCATACCCAATATACTCAGGAAAATAGAAGCTCTGTCTAGCGAACCGTTCCCCAGGCAATCGTTGAAGCTTTCAGGAGGAGAGGCAACTTACAGACTGAGGGTAGGTGATTATCGTGTAATCTATGAAGTAGACAATAAGACAAGAGCAGTAGTTATTCATTATGTAAGACATCGGAGAGAAGTTTATCGCTGATTGTAGTGGTAGCATTTAGGTATAAAGAGAGTTGGGGTACTTGTCCGCCTTAGGCGGATTCAAATCTGCTCACCCCGACCAGTTTTTGCATAAAGAGACCTCTGAAAAACATGCGCAGTGTCATTCTGAGGGAGCGAAGCGACCGAAGAATCTCAG
>JASEHG010000254.1 GCA_030018855.1 Candidatus Brocadiaceae bacterium | reverse complement strand
CCCTTCCCCAGAAGACAATCATCTTGCTCCTAGTTTTAGTCTCTCCTGCACCTTCCGCTTCTGCCTCAGGAGTACCATCTTCAATAGGGGTGGGCTGACGAGGGCAGTTATTACCACCATTACCACTATGGAAGAGAACAAGGCATCACTCAATACCCCTAACTCTTTTCCTATTGCGGCAATTATTAACGTTACCTCTAACCTGGGTATCATTGCAATACCTATGGCCAGACGGTTTACGCCCCTCTCCACTACACACACACTGCAAAACATCTTCCCCAGGATTGCCGCACCCGTAATGGCCAGTCCCACGAGGACTACCTTTAGATTAAAAAAGCTCTCTATCTCTACCTGGGCACCAACCCTCACGAACAATATTGGAACCAGAATCCAGTATGCAACCCTTATAAACCAGTCTATGTTATGCTCCTTCCCTTCCGAATCTCTCAACTTTACATTTTGCAATAACAAACCAGCCCCGAATGCACCTACTATAGTGTGAAGACCAATAGATTCGGCCAAAAAGGCCAGAATAAGGCAAGTAACAGCCACAATCGCTATCTTTAGCCCTTCCGGAAGTTTCCTTGTAACGAAATCCCCAAAGGCCCAGTTAAACTTGAGGCTAAGTATCCCTACCGTAAAAAGAAACGCAAGGGATATACCACCCGTAATACCCAGGCTTACAAAGGAAACCTTCCCACTTATGGCAATGCCACTCACCACCCCCAGCAACATCAGGGTAATCACATCGTCCACAATAGCCGCCCCTATTATTATCCTCCCCTCCGTAGTGTCCAGCATATTCAGTTCATCCAGCACCCTCAGCTTAATTGCTACACTGGTAGCACAAAGGGTAATGGCCAGAAAGAGTTTAGTCTCTAGGGGCGACTCAGGGAGCATAAAGTAACCCACCAAGAACCCTAGCCCTGCCGGGGCAAAGACACCTCCAACTGCTACTAAGAAAGAGGAAAGCCCTACCCTCAACATGGCCCTGAGGTCTGTGTGAAGACCTACCGTTAAAAGAAGGACTATTGCCCCAAAGTCTGCCAATACTTCCAGGAATTGCATCTCCCTGAGAAAATCAAAGAACCTCCACCCGCTGAATAGCCAGACGTTGCCCAAAAACATACCTGACAGCAACTCCCCAGTAACCCCCGGAGCCCCTAGTCTCTTTGCCACCTCCTCCCCTATCTTACCAGCCAGGAGTATTATGGCTATGGCCAGCAAGATGTGGTTGGCGGGGTCTGTATGCCAGATTTTCCAGAGGGGCTTCACCACCTCTACTACCTGCTCTGGAATCCCTAACGGGATGTCTACCGTCTCCGGAGCCTTTAGCCCACCAATCAGTTCCCCGGCGTTCCCCTCCGCTACGCTGCTATACACCTTTTGAGTGGCATAAAGGGATCCTTCCTCACCCCTCCGTCTAAAGAGACCTTTAAGGTCAATAAAACCCAATGAGAATGAAAGGCTACTCATATCTCATTTCTTCCTTCTTGACTACGAAAGGCCTCAAAATCCTCAGGAACACACAAAAGCCTCTTTAGAATGGGTGGGCCCAAAAGGCTGGTAAAAACCGTCATGATAATTATAGCCGAGGAGGTCAGGTGGTCAAGGACTTTCGCCTCAAAAGGAGGGTCTTCAAAAGATAAGGGCTAGCTAGTGAAGTAAACACCACCATGACTACTATTGAAGAGTAGAGGGCATCATCCAAGACTCCCATACTCTTTCCTATTGTGGCAGTAATCAGGCCCACCTCCAGCCTGGGTATCATCGCCACACCTATAGCCAGACGGTTTACCCCCTTTTCCACTACGCAGACACTGCAAAACAGCTTGCCCAGGACTGCAGCCACAGTAATGCCCAACCCCACAAGGACTATCTTCAGATCAAAAAAGCTCTCAACGTGCACCTCTGCACCTACCTTCACAAAAAATATCGGTATCAGGGTCCAACCAGCAACCCCTACAAACCACTCCAGCCCCTGCTCTTTATATTCAAAATCCCTCAACCTTACTTTCTGCAATAACAACCCTGCCACGAAGGCGCCCAACACCGTGTTGAGACCAACGGACTCTGCCAGGAGGGCCAGCCCCAGGCAGACAATAATTATCACTGGTATCTTCAGGCTCTCGGCAAGTCTTTTCGTGACAAAATCTCCAAAGGGCAGGTTATATTTGAGACCAACCGCCCCAACTACTAAAAAGAACAAGACGGAAACGATAAGAGTAGCCACCAGACCCTGAAGGTAAATCTCTCCACTAACGGCTATCCCACTGACTATACCCAACAACATCAGGGTAATCACGTCATCCGCCATAGCGGCACCTATAATTATTCTTCCCTCTGTGGTCTCCAGCATCTTCAGCTCATCCAGCACCCTGAGCTTAACCGCCATGCTTGTGGCACAAAGGGAAACTGCAAGAAAGAGTTTGGTCGCAATGGTAGTCTCAGGAAGCAGCATCAGACCCACCAAAAATC
>JASEHG010000253.1 GCA_030018855.1 Candidatus Brocadiaceae bacterium | reverse complement strand
GTGAGGTTGTCCTCAAGGTTTATTTCCTGGTCAAACAAAAAGTTCTCAACGTAGTCCTTAACCTTTGGAAGGAGTTCGGAGAATACAGCAGAGGCCCCTATCTTAGATAAGATTGCTTTTGTAAGGTAGGAAAGATAAAGCTGGGCATTATCTGTGTACTCAAAACTTAGCTCCTTTTGTCTTACTATCTTCTGTTCAAGAAGGTCTTTCTCCTTGTACATAACCTTTGGAATCTCTATATCGGAAAAAACAAACTGTTTTCTTGGCAAAGTCTCCACCTGTAGTAAAGATATTCTAGGGGCTACCCTTTGCTCTCCCCCTTCAATAGTGGGTATCTCCATGTCATACTGAAGTTTTTGGGGATCTACAAAAATAGCATTGATAGGTTCGTAAGCATTATTAGCCGAAGTAAAATCTGCAACTAATTCCCCTGCATCAATCTCTGCCTGCCACAATTGCCTAAACCTAGGGTGGTCTATAACAATGACCCTCTCCAGAAGGCTATCTTCATTGGGAAACATTCGCCTCAAACCCCTCCCCAGGGTCTGCTCGGGTAGTACCGGAGAATCAAAGGCCCTCAAAGGTACAATAACGCAGACACTCTTTACATCCCATCCCTCTTTTAGCATCATTACACTTATTATTATTTCGTAGGGATTATCCGGGTGGTCAACCTCTCTTGCCGCTTCTCTTGCCTTTTCCAGGTCTTTCTTTGTTATACCACCTGTTACATCAGTATGAATAACCAGCACCTTTCCACTAAACTCTCCTCTTTCTAAATAACTCCCTACCTTATCGGCATTCCTGGTGTTGTCCGTCATTATAAAAAGTATGGGCTTTTTCTTTGACTCTTTAAATTCCTTCTGGAACTCCTTGAGTAACCTTACTCCAGTATCTATCTGGAGTTCGTGTCTTTTAACAAAGTCCTTAGTTGTGGGTTCAGGAATATTTTCTATCTCCCCAATCCTTACTCGCTTGACAATCCTATCTATAATGGCCTCGGCCAGGGGATAATCATACACAATATGGGGAAAGAGCCTTCCTTCCAGGTCCTTTGGGGTGGCCGAAAAATCTAATTGCATAGTAAGCTCATTCCCAAAATTCTCCTTTAAACCGCTATCCAGCGTGGCGATACACTTATTCCACTGGAGGTCATCGCTGTGTACATGATGGGCCTCGTCGTTCATCACCCCCAGGTCATCATAACCTTGTAGGGCGTTAAGTAGCCCCTCGTAGAATACTTCTTCCCCACTCTTAGGTTTTGGGCCTACTAACTCTGCAATAGGGTTTTGTCCTTCTGCATCAGCCCTTTCATAGAGTTGCTGAATATTTGTAAGGTGCAAGATGCCTCTTGAATGGGCGGGAGTGGTCTCGCTCTGGAGAATCAGTTGTAAGTCAAAGTCTGACTTCCATTCCTGAGGAATAAAGGGATAATCCCTGAAAATCTGATTATTCTCAAAGGCCTCACAGAGCCTGTCATACACAATAATATTTGGGGCAAGGAGGAGGAAATGACTTGAATACCTTAGCCCATTCTCTGTACCAAAGGTTTTATTGAAGTGCTGCCATAAAAGGGCAAAGGTCATGACAAAGGTCTTTCCAGAACCTGTGGCCATCTTGAAACAATATTTCGGCCACAGGTCCTTCGTAGGGTCTACGGGAAGGCTTACTCCAAAGCTACGGGCAAGGTCGTAAAGGCTCGTGCACTTGCAGACCTCATAGATATAAATAAGGGTCTCAATAGCATCCCTTTGACACCTCCAGAATTTAAAACAAGTACCATCTTCAAGTAAGTGCTCCTCTTTGAACCAGAACTCAAGTAGCCGTTTTGTAACAGGACTTACCCCCTCATAATTTCTATCCCGCCAGGTTTGAACAGCCTGTTTAATCTTTTTGTCTAATTCAATCGTTGCCATCCAATTAAATTAAATAAATCCCTCCTTGACCAGAAAATCCCTTGCCTTCACAATCTGTATTCCTTCAAAGCTAACCGCATCCAGCAGGTGATGGTCGCCAGAAATAATATAATCGGCCTTTCCGTCTAAGGCACATTCAAGAAAGATATTGTCTGTTATGTCCTCTTTAATAACATCTACTTTACTCTTTACCTCTATAAAACTGGCATATTTTCTCATGTCATTTACTATAGGAAGGATTTCAACCGAAATCAGTCCAAATCTGGAATAGGATAAGGCCCTGATAAGTTCCGCCTCTATTTTCAGGCTGGAGAGTAGGGTTACTTTGCCTTCTCTCACTAAATCATAAACAGTTCTTGGATGTCCCTTCCAGAAAAAGGCGGAAATGGTAACATTTGTATCAAGCACTACACGTTTCACCTGATGCCCCTGGATTCATGTATAATCCTCTCAATATCTCCTTCTGTAAGTCCTGAAAATCCCTTCTCCCTTGCCAGGGTTTCTGTATAAGGATAAATCTCCGCCCCTTCCAGGGGAATCAGGATTACCTCAAAGGCCTTCCCC
>JASEHG010000252.1 GCA_030018855.1 Candidatus Brocadiaceae bacterium | reverse complement strand
CCCCCTCCCCTCAAGGGAGGGGGAGACTAAAGGCTCGCACGCCTTCTTCAGAGATTCTCTTATAATTTGAAATTTGGAATTTGAAATTTGGAATTTGTAACTAATAGCCCTGAGGAGACCATGTCTCTGGGACAAGAAATTGGGAAGCTACTAGGACCAGGAGACGTGATAGCCCTCTTTGGCAGCCTGGGCTCGGGCAAGACTACGCTGGTGAAGGGTATAGCCCGGGGGCTGGGGGTGGACCCAAAGGTGGTGCGTAGTGCCAGTTTCCTACTCATGCAGGAGTACCAGGGTAGAATACCTATATATCACTTTGATGCCTACCGTCTGGAGGGTCCCGAGGATATGTCCCGACTGGGTGTAGATGAACTCTTCTGGGGAGAGGGCCTATCTATTGTTGAATGGGCTGACCGGGTAGAGGGGTCCCTGCCAGAGGAATATGTTAAAATCTCCCTCTTTATAGAGTCTCCTGACAAGAGACGGATAGAGGTCTCCTGCCTGGGGGAGAGGTATGTAAAGGTGCTACAGGGCCTCATGGCTAGAGATTAGGGAGTAGGGGGTAGGAAGTAGTGGGAGAGATGAAGAAAACTGAGACTGGAATAAGGGAAAAGGGGGTTGCTACTCCCTATCCCCTACCCCCTAACCCCTGTTCTGGGAGGATACGTCTCCTTGAAGATACGGTGGCGGGCAAGATAGCCGCCGGGGAGGTCATAGAGCGTCCTGCCTCAGTAGTCAAAGAGCTGGCAGAAAATTCAATAGACGCCAGCGCCAGCAGGATTGACGTAGAACTTATAGAAGGGGGCAGGGGTCTTATCAAGGTGATAGATAATGGCGTGGGGATGCGTCCGGAGGACCTCTCCATGCTCTTTCTCAAGCATGCCACCAGCAAGATTTCTAGTCTTGAGGACCTTGAGGCCGTAGGTACCCTGGGCTTCCGTGGTGAGGCCCTGTCTAGTATAGGGGTGGTCTCGCATACCCGGGTGCTCTCCTGCGCCAGGGGGGAGACTACGGGTGCTGAGGTAGAGGTAAGGGGTGGTAAGAGGGGGGAGGTCAAATATCTTGGGGTCCCAGGAGGCACCCAGGTAGAGGTCAGGGACCTCTTCTACAACGTCCCAGCCCGGAGGAAATTCCTAAAGGCCACTCCCACAGAGATGGCCAGTATATCCGAGGTATTGACCCGTCTGGCCCTCTCACATCCGGAGATACATTTTACATTGACCCACAATCAGCGGGAGGTCTTCAACCTTCCCCCAGCCTCCACTATAAAGGAACGTATCGCCGCCTTTTTCGGCCAGGACTTTGCGAAAGAGCTCCTCTCTATAAGTTCCAGAGAGCCTACCCTGGAGGTGTCGGGTTACATCAAACCGCCTGCACAGAACCATGGTAATGCCAGGATGCAGTACATCTTCCTGAACGGGAGGCACATACGGGAAGGTAATGTCTCCCACGCCATCTATGAGGCCTATCGCAACCTCCTCCCGCCAGGCAGATACCCCATAGTCTTTTTATTCCTCAAGTCCGAGCCTGGCCTGGTGGATGTAAATGTACACCCCACAAAACTGGAGGTCAGGTTCCGTGAATCGGCAAAGGTGCATGGGCAGGTACTCCAGACCCTCAAGAAGGTCTTGGCCCAATATACCCCACAAATCTCACCCCCGCCGAGAGAAGAGGCCCACGCCTTCACCCCATTGTCCGCCGCTAAGGGGCTCCCAGGCGAGGTAACCCCGCCCTTAGTACAGACAATACAATCTCCAGCAGGGGCACGTCGCAACGTCCCCCTACAACAGACGCTCCCTTCAGGCCCGTTCGCCCAGCTCCACCGTACCTACATAGTAGAAGAGACCCCCAAAGGACTCAACATAGTTGACCAGCATGCCCTCCACGAAATCCTCCTCTATACAGAGTTAAGGCATAAGATATTAGAAGGGTCTCTACCCGTGCAGAGACTGCTGATACCTGAACTTGTGGAACTAAACTCCAGTAACTTCTTTAATCTTATGGGTTTGAAAGAGAATCTGTCTAAGGCGGGGGTGGAGATAGAGGAGTTTGGCAAGAACACCGTTATTGTGCGGAGCCTCCCCCAGGCACTGAAAGACCTTGACATAAAAGAATTTATTACTGATTTGATGGAAAGGACTCTGGAGGGTGGGGGGGCTACGCCTGCCGAAGGAGGAGGACAGGTACTGGATAGCGTATTAAAGGCCATGGCCTGCAAGGGTGCAATAAAATCAGGGCAGAAGTTGAACCCACAGGAGATACAAGCCCTTCTGGAAAAGAGGGATAGCTCACCAGAGGCCGCCCGTTGTCCCCATGGGCGGCCCACCACCCTATTCCTATCCCTGGAGGAGTTAGATAAACACTTCAGGAGGAAGACGGTCAGGGAGTAGGGGCAATAAAATAGATTGAGGGTTCTGAAAAAGTCTCAATGATACGTCCTGATGTCATGAAAAGGCTAGCCTCCTGCTGACCTACAGGGTAAATTCTGTAGG
>JASEHG010000251.1 GCA_030018855.1 Candidatus Brocadiaceae bacterium | reverse complement strand
CTATTGGCTCAGCAGGCGGCTCCTGAGATCTCCTGAGCTTCAAGGCTGGCGCCTTCGTCTCAGGTTCTTTTAGCAGACCCTCCATCTTTATCTTCAGCTTGAGGTCGTTGGGGCTGTCAGCGTAGGCCACCGCCGTCTCAATGGTTATAAGGCCTTTCTTGAAGATTTCCAAAATGGACTGGTCAAAGGTCTGCATACCCTCCTGTGTACCGTGGGCCATGGCGTCCTTTAGCAGGTCAATCTCTTTCTTCAGTATAAGGTCTCTCACCCTTGCGGTGCCCAGGAGTATCTCCATAGCCGCTATCCGCTTACCATCAATGCAGGGGATTAGCCTCTGGGAGACGATTGCCTTCAGGTTGAGGGACAGGAGGAGATGTATCTGGTCTTGCTGGTTAGGAGGGAAGAAGGTTATTATCCGTTCTATGGCCTGGTTGGCATTGGTACCGTGCAGGGTGGATAGGCAGAGGTGTCCCGTGTCTGCAAAGGACAGGGCTGATTCCATGGTCTCCCTATCCCTTACTTCTCCTACCAGTATCACGTCCGGTGACTGCCTGAAGGCGTTCTTAAGGGCCTCGCCATAAGACTCCGTATCAAGGCTTAACTCCCTCTGGGTTACTATGGACCGTTTATGGGCGTAAATAAACTCTATGGGGTCCTCAATGGTGATGATGTGTCCTGAGGCGTTACTGTTTCTATGGTCAATCATGGCGGCCAGGGTGGTAGATTTTCCTGAGCCCCCTGCCCCTACCACCATGACCAGTCCCCTCCTGGCCATGGCAATGTCTTTCAGGTTGCTGGGGAGACCCAGCTCATCTATACTCTTTATAAGGAATTTTATCTGCCTTATTACCACGCCCATGGAACTCCTCTGGAAGAAGCAATTTACCCTGAACCGTCCCACCTGGGAGATACTATAGGAGAGGTTCATCTCGTGCTTCTGGAGGAATTCGGCCTGCTGTTTCTCATTGAGGAGGGATAAGGCCAGGGATTTGGTATCTTCCGGCTGGAGGGGTTCTCCCATGGGCTCTGTCTTGCCCATTACCCTGTAGGTGACGGGGGCACCGGCCACCAGGTAAAGGTCTGAGGCGTCCCTCCGCACCATCTCTTCCAAAAGGGGTTCAAGTTTCAACGTGTATCCTCTCGTACTATCCCGCAGGGGCGACCCCGCCTGAGGCGGACTTTCAGCCGACGGGTTGCCCCTACACAAATCTCCCCTGCCATGCTCAGACCAATTCTTCTTCTTCCACAGGTTCCATCAAGCTCTTCATTGCCTCCGGACCACTCAGGTAGGGGAGTATGGTCTCTTTCTCCACCAGGTCCTTCTTGTAGAGTTCCACCAGGGCGAAGTCCATGGTCTGCATCCCAAACTGCCTGCTGGTCTGCATAGTTGCAGTAATCTGACCGCCCCTGCCCTCCCTGATGAGGTTCCTTATGGCAGGTATACCCACCATTACCTCCACTGCAGACACCCTCCCCTTGCCCTCCTTGCGCTTGAAGAGGAGCTGGGAGATTACGGCCGTGACTGCCTCGGAAAAGACAGTCCTTATCTGTGCCTGTTGAGAAGGCGGGAAGACGTCCACGATACGGTTCACGGACCTGGCGGCCCCTGAGGTGTGGAGGGTGGCAAAGACCAGGTGACCGGTCTCCACCGCCGTCATGGCCAGACCTATGGTCTCCAGGTCACGCATCTCTCCCACCAGTATGACGTCCGGGTCCTCCCTCATGGCGGCCCTCAGGGCCGCAGCAAAACTGTGGGTGTGGGGACCCAATTCCCTCTGGTTAATCAGACAGTTCTTGGGCTCATACGTGAATTCTATCGGGTCCTCAATGGTTATGATGTGAAGCCTCTCCCGTTGGTTGAGGTATTCTACCATGGCCGCCAGGGTGGTAGACTTTCCACTGCCAGTGGGGCCGGTGACCAGTATCAGCCCCCTCAGGCGGTTGGTAAGTTCCTTTACTATGGGTGGCAGTCCCAGGGACTCCAGGGACGGTATCTTATCCGGAATGGTCCTGAAGACTACGGCCTCCCCCCTGGACTGGACGAAGACGTTCACCCTGAAGCGGCCCACCCCTTTATAGTTAAAGGAGAGGTCTAGCTCGTGCTTTTCTTCAAAAACCTTGCGCTGGCGGTCGTTCAAGATGTCATACAGGAGGGCATGCACGTCCTCTTTCACCATCGGGGGCGCATCCACCTTTCTTATGTCCCCGTCCACCCTGATTATGGGGGGCTCCCCCGAGCTCAGGTGGAGGTCTGAGGCCCCTTCCTTCTTGGCAAACATGAGCAATTCGCTTATATCCATGGACATTTTCTCACCTCTTTGCTCCTGGGTACGCCCGACACTGTACCAAATATTTTATTTATTCTCAAGGTAGCTGGGCCGGGGCGGAAACTCGCACCTTTCTAGGGTCTTAAAAACTTAACACACCTGCTAATCCTGTGCCAATTTTACAGTAATACTCAAACTACTTCAAGTATTGGTGTCATTCTGAGGG
>JASEHG010000250.1 GCA_030018855.1 Candidatus Brocadiaceae bacterium | reverse complement strand
TTTCACAACTGCCATATCTTTATTTCCTTACTTTCTTACTGCCATATTAGACAAAAAAAGATTTTTGTCAAGGATAAATGGGCACGGCCCTTCATCTCTGTTGCACGGTAACCCCTGAGAGGATAGAATAATTCTGGCTTCAAGGTACTTCTGGTCAGAGGAACTCCAAAGTGCCGGTAAAGAAGGCGGTCATTGCCTTTGGCGGTAATGCCATCCTGAAGGAGGATGAAAGGGGTACCCTTCAGGAACAGCTCCTCCATTGTAAGGAGACCTGCCAGACCCTTCTGGATATAGTAGAGAGGGGATACGGGCTTATTATAGTCCACGGGAACGGCCCCCAGGTGGGTAACCTCTTGATCCAGGTAGAGGAGGCACAGAGGAAGACGCCTCCACTGCCCCTGGAGGTCTGCGTGGCCGCCACACAGGGCACCATGGGGTTCATGCTGGAGATGGAGATGCGCAACCAGCTCGTAGGGCGCGGGTTAAAAAAGGAGGTTACTACCCTGGTAACCCAGGTGGTGATAGAACCCGATATTGAGAGATTTGAACACCCTACCAAGCCTGTGGGTCCGTTTTACACGAGGGAGCAGGCAGAAAGGCTCCGCCAGGAGAGGCACTGGGAGATAGTGGAAGATAGCCACAGGGGTTACCGAAGGGTGGTACCTTCTCCCAGGCCCGTTGAAATCCTTGAGGCGGAAACCATAAAATTTCTGGCGGAGACGGGGCATATAATCATCGCAGGTGGTGGAGGCGGCATACCCCTGGTCAGAGAAGGGGACCGCCTGTCGGGCATTGAGGCCGTTATAGATAAGGACTATACGGCCAGCCTCCTGGCCAGGGAGATAGGGGCAGACCTGTTCATTATCCTCACACGCGTCCCCAGGGTTGCCCTCCACTTCGGCACCCCACAGGAAAGACCTCTTGACCGTATGACGTCGGAGGAGGCCAGGGGCTACCTTGCGGCAGGACATTTTCCACCAGGGAGTATGGGGCCGAAGGTCTCAGCGGCACTAGAGTTTGTGGTAGCCACGGGTAAGGAGGTACTCATCACCTCCCCTGAGGTACTGGCATCTGCCCTGGAAGGCAGGACAGGGACGAGGCTAACCTTGTAGCCGCAGGCTTTAGCCTGCGTGTATTTAAAAAGGATTATGAAAAGAGAAAAGATAATCATCATGGGCGCCGCAGGCAGGGATTTTCATAATTTTAATCTCTGCTACAGGGATAACCCCCGATACCAGGTGGTGGCCTTCACCGCCGCCCAGATACCCAACATAAGCCCCCGCATATATCCTCCCCTACTGGCAGGGAAACTCTACCCCAGGGGCATACCCATCCTCCCTGAAGAGGGACTGGAAGGACTTATACGGAGGCACAAAGTAGGTATAGTTGTCCTGGCCTATAGTGACCTTGCCTACTCTACGGTCATGGGGAAATCGGCCCTGGTAAACTCCGCCGGGGCCGACTTCCTCCTCCTGGGCCCGGACCGTACCATGCTAAGGTCCAGGAGGCCAGTCGTGGCTGTAACAGCCGTGAGGACGGGTTGCGGTAAGAGCCCCACTACCAGACGGGTCTGTCAGATTCTAAAAGAGATGGGGCTTCACCCCGTCGCCATCCGCCACCCCATGCCCTACGGTGACCTCAAGAAACAGGTCTGCCAGCGGTTTAAACAGATTAGAGACCTGGACCTGCACGGCTGTACGGTGGAGGAGAGAGAGGAGTTTGAGCCACTGATAGAGATGGGTGTTACCTTATATGCCGGCGTGGATTATGCAAAAATCTTGAGGGAGGCGGAGAAGGAGGCCGACGTTATTGTATGGGACGGCGGCAACAACGACTTTCCCTTTTATCTACCCGACCTCCACATCGTGCTGGTTGACCCGCATAGGCCGGGACACGAGGTCTCGTATTACCCAGGGGAGGTCAACCTCCGCCGTGCCCACGTGGTTATCATCAGCAAGGTGGGTACCGCCAGGAAGACGTCCATAAGGCAGGTGGAGAGGAGCATCAGGGAGAAGAACCCCACGGCAAAGGTCGTCTACGCAGACTTAGAGATAACACTGGATAACCCCGAAACGGTCAGGAATAAGAGGGTGCTGGTAATTGAAGACGGCCCCACCCTGACCCACGGGGGGATGCCGTACGGGGCTGGCGTCCTTGCCGCCAGACGATACGGGGCCAGGATTATTGACCCCAGGCCCTATCTGACAGGTTCGTTGAGAGAGACCTTCCGTAAGTACCCCCATCTTGGGAAGGTGTTACCTACTATGGGTTACGGGGAGGGACAACTACGGGAACTCAGCCACGTCGTCCGGAATGCCAGGTGCGATGCAGTAATCTCCGCCACCCCCACAGACCTGTGCAGGATATTCGCATGCACCAGGCCCACGGTGAGGGTGAGATATGAACTCAAAGAACTGGGCAGGCCAAATCTGAGGAAGGTTTTAGGGGACCTTGTCCAGAGGTAAACATGTAACGTCCCCCAAGGGGGGTGTAG
>JASEHG010000024.1 GCA_030018855.1 Candidatus Brocadiaceae bacterium | reverse complement strand
CCGGGTCGCCCCTACAGAAAACCACCTAAACAGAAAAAGAGGTGGGTCGTCCGCCGGAGGCGGACGACCCAAGAAAGACTACTACTTCCTATGCAGACCGTCTGTGTAAAGAGAAGTATTGCCGTAGATTATCTTGTCGCTGGGCAGTGTTCCGTCTGCCTTTATCCCAGCTTTGTCCTCTAGGGCCTTTATCCTCCTCAACTGAACGGCCCAGTCCTGAACCTTGGCCTGGTTCTGAATCATAGGCGCCCAACCATACCACCAGGAGTAATCCTGCTGGGCATGGGCCGTACCCTTGTAACCCCTCAGGAAGGCCCCGAACCACTGCTCTTCTAGCAGTAATTCAACATTGTTGGGCCTGCCAGGACCTGTAACGTAATGATGTCCTGTCCCCATAATGGGACCATACAGCGGGAAGTAGCCCTTCTTCTCATTGAATAAGGGATACAGAACAGGTCCTAATGCCTCTGGACCAAGTATGCCCGCTATCTTGTCACCAATCCAGAATGGGTCACGGTTATCTGGGCCTGGGACTATGCAGTTATCCTTGAAAAGACCGTCTACCACAGCCATAGTTGCATCGGTCTTCTGCCAGCCCAGGAGCATGTACTCATCCAGGGTCTGGTTGAGGTAAATCGTTGCAAACCTTGGGCTATGGCACTTGGAGCAGAGCTCTATCCACTTCTGCCTCTTGCCCTTGTTATCTGGAGAATCAAGGTCTATCACCTTGTTCAGAGGCGGGACGTTTATCCCGTACGGGGCGTCCTTCAGACTGGACTTGTACTCGTAGTTCCTCTGCTTGGGCTTGTAGACGCCCATACGCCAGATGCCCTTGTTGGTGACGTTATGGCCAAACTTCCCACCACCCTGATACATATGGCAGTAGGCACAGGTTGGACCCCTCCAATCCTTACCGGGTTTCACCTGCTCCATGGGTATGTTCATATTCCACTCATGACTAGTGGCATGGTAGGTTACACCCATGGCGGACTCCGTAAAGCTCTCGTAGTCCGGGTGGTCATAGCCCATGTGGCACTTTCCACAGGTCTCTGGTTGCCTGGCCTCTTTGGCGTCAAAGAGGTGTCTCATGTGACAGCCGTCGCACCTCTCCATCTCTGGGTGGCAGATGTCGCAACCAACCATGGATACGCCATCTCCCCTCCTGTAGGCCTCAATATACCAGGGGGGCACTACCTCGGACTGCCAGGATGCAAAGTGGCTTGGCCTGCCGTCCTTCTTCTCTGTGACGAACTCGTCCATCTGCTGTTTGTGGCAGTGGCCACAGGACTGCTCCACATGTGGCATCTGCAACTTGTCATGGCTTGAACCGTGGCACTCTGCACAGCCTACCTTGGTGATGGACCTTCCCAGGACCTTCTCTATCTCTGCCGTCTTCTGGGCAGTATAGGGGGTCTTCCTGGGATTGGCATGAACGGAATCCTCCCACTGGTGCGTCCAGCCTGGGGTCACCTCCAGGTGGCACTCCTCGCACTGGTCTGGCTTGAACTTTTTCATCAGGTCGGCGAAGCCAGACATGTCGGGCCTGATGTAGTGCCTGGTGGGGGCTATGTACATGTGCATGGGGATGGGTTTATAAAGGTCACGATAGGGACCATCACCCTTCTCCAGACCCACAAATTCCCTCCAGGCCTTCTGCTCCTTCTCGCTGGGCCACATGACGTTAAGCGGTGGCAAGTCAGCGGCAACCGCTGCCGCTACTGGCACCGGGGCTGCTGGCGCCTGGGCCAGACAGGGCGCAACCCCCAACATCATTACTCCCACGATTAATACTACCGGTAAACTCCATTGTCTCATATTTTTCCCCTTTCTAGAGTTATCTGTCTAGAAATTTCTTACCGGTGACTAGAATCCGCTCGTGCCTCAGGCAAATTTGCCTTCGGCGTAGTTCGGCGGGCACACATAACACGTTTTGTCTTATCACCTCCCCTCCTCTAATTACCCTCTAACCTTTAGTGCCTATCTCTGCTTGAGTCCTATGTACTTCAGGAATAGGGGTCCCTTTCTCCACCTCCTGGGGTCTAAGCCCCTCTCCGGTGGCCTTCGGGGCCCCTTTTTCTTCGTGGGAGAAACTAATTAGAGTAAATATGTCCGGGACAGACGCTTCTTCTGCTAGATTTAATTCCCCTTCCTCTGGGGCGACCCGCCGGGTCGCCCCTACATCTTCTCGTAATGAGCTGGATAGTTCTATTTTCTCCGTAGCCAGGAGCCTGGGCAACCGCATCTCATGATTCCTGGGGATGTGGCAGTTACCACAGACCTTGAAGCTGAAGGTGTCCCTGGTTAGGGTAGCCGCCTCCGCCAGTTTTCCAGTACTCATAAACTGTGAGTATACCTCGCCTGGCCCATGGCAGGCCTCACAAGTTACGTTCTCTTCGTTGTATTCTCCGGTCTTCTCGTTATACCCTGTGGTATGACACTTATAACACTGTTTGCGGTAGTTATCGTCCCCTTCTATAAAATCCTTTGCATTTTTTACCTTCTCAAACGTCTTGAACTTGCTCCCTGCCCAGAAATCTACGTGATAGGCAGTGAGTTTCTTGTGGCACTTAATGCAGGTAGTGCTCCCCACGTAAACCTGGGGTTCTCCTGTGACGTTGTAATACCTGAAGTCGCTGGCATCTAATCCGTCCCGAATATCCAATCCGGCCAGGGTCTTCCAGAACTTAATGGCGTCCTCTGGATGGACAAGCCTGTTATACATGTCCGCCTTCTTCTCTAGCATATGCTCATGGGCTGAGGCCTTCTTGATGGCACGCCCATTACCCTCATGGCAAACCGTACATCCATAAATGTCAAAGGCGAATATCTCTGCCGTGTAGGGGTGCTGTTTAATGAGTTTATCCTCGTTTATGTGGCAGGTCATGCACCTGTCTACCCTTACGCCACTTGTCCCTTTTTTCCAGCTTCCCTCCCCCTTAAGGATTATCTGTTTGACCTGATATCTGGGTTTTTTGAGGTACTCCAGGCTGTTCCTGGCCAGGGCGGCCTTTTTGGGGTCACCCCACTGGGGGTCTTCCAGTACCTTTAGCTTGGCCTCCATGTCTGTCTTCATCTGGGCGTACTCTTGCTTCTGGTACATCTTCCACTCCACCCTCCAGGTCTCTCTGAAGACCCATAGCAGACTTACGGCCACCAGGCCGCAGGAGAATATCAGAAAAGGTATCAGCCACTTTATAGAAAGGTTAATAGGAAACATTTTTAGTCTCTTGAGACCTCTGCAAAAGTCTCAATGATACGTCCTGTCATTCTGAGCGAAGCGAAGAATCTCCCGTTTCAACTGAGATTCTTCGGTCGCTTCGCTCCCTCAGAATGACACTGCGCATGTTTTTCAGCGGTCTCCTCTTAAATGTTGAACCATGGTGTTACAAGTATATATTTCACACTAAATGCGCTTCTCAGAAGTATCTTGATGGGTACGAAACACATGACCGCAAAGAGGTTAAACGTGATAAGGTATCTTATCAACCCCAGCCGGAAGAAGAAGTTCTGGAAGATAACGGCGGGGAGGATAAGCACCAACATCCCATAACACACGAGGAAGGCTATCCCTGCTGGGAGGGGGAAGCTCCAGAGGGCTACTTCCGTGGCCTTCACTACCGAGTGGTCCTCCCACGGCCAGTAGAAGCTCCAGTAAGGTCCCCTGAAGAACCAGCCCACCAGGAGGAGGCCATACCACATGGCAACCCCCCCCAGGAAACAGCCGATGGCGAACTTCCTCTCCTTGAAGGCAAAACGGCCTATCCCCTTCACCGGGTCTGGGTCAATAAAGGGTATCAGATAAAGCCCGGCCAGTATCATGGAGGGGATAATCACCCCTGCCAGATAGGGGTCAAAATAGGCCAGCATCTCCTGTAATCCCACAAAGTACCATGCGGCCTTTATGTGTGAAGGTGTCTCAGCGGGGTCAGACAACTCGTAAAGGGGCGAATCCTTAAAGTAGGCCCACATAAAGATAATTATTAGGAAGGCCAATCCCACGCACAACTCCTTCATCACGAAATTGGGGAAGAAGAGTTCGTACTTGGGAGGTCTCTCGTAGATGTCCCTATTCCGCAGGGTCTCACCCCTCACCACTGTGAGGAGTCTCAGCTTTTCTTTGCCCTCTGCGGTTACTGGTCCTTCTTCAACGATCTTTTCTGCCATAGGTTGTTCCCTGGTTATAATGGGCCCGACATACCACCGGCCCTGTGGATATTGAAAAAGTGGAATCCCATTAACCCTGCGAGGGCACCTGGGATAGCGATACAGTGCGCGAAAAAGAAACGGCTGAGCGTCGGTTGGTCTAACACGGTACCACCCAGCATTATGTAATGTATGTCCTTATCTGGCGGAAGTACGCTAAAGGGTCCTTTTGCCCCAAGGAAAGGGGAGTTCTCCGCCATGGTGGCCCCGATGGTGGCGCCCCAGTAGGCCTCCTGGTCCCAGGGGAGCATGTAGCCCGTGAAACACATGAGATAGGTAAGGATTAGCAGCGTAATCCCTACCAGCCAGTTGAGCTGGCGCGGGGGCTTATATGCGGCCTGAAGGAATACCCTGGTCATGTGTGCGGGTACGCAGACAATCATAAGACAGGCCGACCAGCGGTGGACGTTCCTGACAAAGGCCCCAAAGGGCACTACCTGCATAATATCCATCACGTCGGCATGGGCACGGTTCACGTCAGGCACATAATAAAGCATCAGGAATGGCCCGGTGAGGATGCATAACAGGAAGAAGAACACACTGAGCCCGCCCAGACAGACGGTATATCTCACAAGGCCTAACGGTACCCACTTCATTCCAATCTTACCTCGCCTTTCTTATGGGCAGGGGCAAGCCCTGCCCCTACAACTGTGCGGAATTCGGAAGGCGGAGTCCAGAATCCCGTACTCCGCACTCCACGCCCTTTTCATGCCTCCAGGAAGAAGTCCATACCCACGTTTGTTGACTTATCTACCAGTAAACGGCCATCCGGGGAGAGGCTCAGGTGGAACCTGGGCAATGGCAGGGGGGCTGGACCGGCAAAGTTAATACCTTCCTTATCAAAACGGGCGCCATGACACGGACACTTGAAGACCTGCTGGTCCTCATACCAGATGGGCTGGCATCCCAAATGGGTACACTTGGCTGATAGGGCATAGAATCCCTTTTCCGTCCTTATCACAAAGACCCCTCTACCATGGATAAGCGCAACCGAACCTACCTTGTAGTCGTCCGGTTTACCGGCTTTAAATATACTGGAGGGCTCAAAGACTATCCTGGGATACGCAAACCTCACTATGCTTGCCCCTAATATCCCGGCAAACCCAATGAAGACCCCCCAACAGGCCCAGAAGAGGCCCTTTCGGATAGCCTCCCTACGGGCAATCTTCTTCGGGTCTATAGCCTCAGCCTTCGCCACTGGTTTAAACATAAAACATTTTTCTCCCTATTCCATCTCTTTGAACTTTACCATGTATATGGCATCCGACCAGCAGGCCTCGGCGCAGGCCCCGCAGTGGACACACTCCTCTTCATTTATAATTAACCCCACCCAGGGGCCTTCTCCCTCAGCCTCCTCTATGCAACTGTCACCAAAACTGAGGTCTTTATTATTCATGAACCTTAAAGAAAGACACTCTGTAGGGCAGACGTCCAGACAGTCGCCACAGGCGGTGCAAGGATGGTAGGGCCCTATCATTGGGCTTACCGTACAGTCCAGGCACCTCTCCGCCTGCCTCCTGGCAACCTTCTCAGAATAACTCCCTTCCACGGGGTCCATACCCCTGAGCCTGGCATCTGTGGGTGCTATTGGAGGCAGAATCCGACCTATCGTAAGCCGTTTGGTAAAGGTGTCCGATTTCTCGTGGTGGTGGACGGGTACTACAGGGCGCAGTTCGCCTAGTCCAAGAGAACCCTTGCCTTCCAGGTAATTATGGATGGCAAGGGCGGCCTTCTGCCCGGAGGCAACCGCCTCCACTACATGCCCAGCACCAGCCAGGTCACCACAGACAAAGACCCCATCCGCCCCAGGAATGCGGAATTCGGAATGCAGGATGCGGGATTCCGCAATCCGCACCCCACAATTCGTATTCTGGAGAAGGGCAGTATCAGGCTCCTGGCCAATCGCCAGGAGTACCGTGTCTGCCTCTATAACGCTGGAACCGTTTTGCCCAAAGACAGGTTTATATCGCCCTCCCCCGTCACGGTCTAGTGCCACAACCGGGACCAGTTCCAGACCCGTTACCCTGCCGCCTTCTCCCAATATGCGTCTAGGACCAAGCCCTGGATAGAATACCACCCCTTCTTGTAGGGCCTCAGCAATCTCCGTATCCTCTGCTGTCATCTCTTGCCCCGGCTTTCCGGGCTTCGTACCCCTGGATGCCTCGTAAGAGACCACAGTTACCTTTGTATTCCATACCCCTAATCGCCGTGCAGTACGGGCCACCTCTACAGCCATACTACCCCCGCCCACTACCACAACCTTCGTCCCCAATGAGGCCCTCCCCCTGGAGGCCACTTCTTTGAGGAAATCCAGCCCCTGAGATACCCCTGCTAGTTCCATGCCAGGCACGTCCAGGGACCTACCCTTCTGTAAGCCGGCGGCTAAGAGTACGGCATCGTACTTCTGCCTGAGCTCATCTATACCGAAGTCCTCTCCACACCTGGTGTTAATCTCTAATTCCATACCCAGCGAGAGGATGCCTTCTATGTCTCTTTTTACTGCCTCTCTGTCTAGCCTGAAGGCGGGGATGGCGTTGTTCAACATACCACCAGGCTGGCTGGAGGCCTCCAGTAGTTTCACCTTGTAACCCATAAGAGCGAGGTCGTGTGCGGCAGACAGGCCCGCAGGCCCTGCTCCAACTATTGCTATATTAGGAACTTCTGCCTTTCCAGCAAGCGACACCTTCCCCTTCTTTTTATTGAGCCACTGGTAGACCTCTCTGGTGCCCAGACGGTTTTTTTCTACCGCAAACCCTTTCAGGGCCCTAATGGACACCGGTTCGTCCAGCTTACTCCTGGTGCAGACAGGTTCACAGGGGGCATTACAAATCTTACCGCAGACAGATACAAAGGGGTTGTTTTCACGAGCTACAAGGTAGGCCTCCTGGTAATCCCCCTTAGCAATGGCCGTGACATAGGCCCTGGCATTAGTCCCTACAGGACAGGCCTCACGGCAGGGTACGTTTTTGTGGAACCATTGTAGGTCATTGGCAACGTCTGCTTTGTATTTTCTTTCTGAGAGGAGCTTTTGGAAGGAACCTTTATAGCGGATAGCAAGACGTGGCAGGATGTTTATATTGAGTTCAGGCTGTCCTAAATCTATGGTAAACCTATCCTCGTGAGCCATCGCCTACCTCCAAGAGGTGTACGTAGTATGGGCAGACCTAAAGGTCTGTCCATATTGGGCAGGGTTAAAACCGTGCCCTACGTCTATTAGGAGAAGGATGTTGTATTTTATAGCATTCTAAATGGAAATTTCAAGCCCGCATTTCGTACAGACAACTCCACCGAATCACAAGTACCGTAGGCGCGGCCCCTGTGATACTGAACCTCCTGCCTTTTAGGTAGATGGCTATTGGCCTCCCTCCTCACTGAGAAGCACGGATAGTTTAGCGAATAAAAACCAAAAGTCAATAGCAAAATCGGGCCTCATGCAAAGATTTGCACCAGACGTAAGCTCCTTTAAGAGTGGTTATTAGAGGGGCCGCGGTAGGGGCGTATTGCCATGCCTTAGGCAGATTCGCATAATAGCGAACAATACGCCCCTACAACTTCTAAGCAGTGCCTGAAAGAGAGACGGCAGTCTTACCGGTCTCTTTATAACAATCCTTATAATAATCCCCTGATTCCTGTAGCTTGTGGAGGTTCTCCAGCACCTGTTTGAAGACCCGGTCCCAATCCTGGCTTACCCTCAGGGCAAACATGGAGTTGCGGGGATTGCCTGTGGCCTTAATGGAATTCTTGAAACGCATCCTGAGATTGTCTCCGGCATAGAGATGGTCGTAAACGTACTGCATGCCGTTAACAAAATCATCCAGTGTCATATCCACGAGGCGGTGGACTATGTGTGCGGTCTCATAGTACTGCCAGTCCCAGGGGAAATTCTTCCTGAAGAGTCTCCTTTCGGCATCTAACCTGTAGAATAACGGGGTCTTGGGAAATGGGCAATCTAGGCCGTAGGTGAGGATATCTACCTGGCAGTCCAGGATAAAGTCCACCATCCTCTTAAAGGAGTCCTTGTCGTCTCCGTCAGCACCGAATACCACCGAACCCCAGACAATCAGGCCTGCGTCGTGGACCTTCTTTATGCAGTCCTTGTAACTCGTAGTCCCCAGCCTGAGGTTGACCTTCTTGTTCATCTTCTGAAGGACCTGCTCGTTGGTGGACTCAATACCCACAAGGAATCCAAAACAGCCCGATTTAGTCATAAGCTGTAGGACCTCAGGGTCAAGGCCGATGTTCAGGGCAGTGAAGCCCAACCAGTTCTTGCCCAGGTTCCTGTCTATCATACCCCTGAAGAGGTTTTTGGCCCGTTCAGCAGACTTTACGCTGTGCCCGTAGAAATTATCTTCGGCGAACATCAGACCTTTGTAGTCCGTAGCGGCCATCTCGTCCAGGACGTCCTCATAGGGTCTTTCCCTGAATTTCTGCCCCTGGAAGGTAGGTACACTGCAGAAGTCGCACCGGTTGGGACAGCCCTTGGTGGTGATTATGGAGGAAAACTTGTAGCCGTACTTCTTCTTCAGGAGTTCTCTGTCGGGGTAGACTTTTTTCAACGTAGAAAGAGGGGGCAGGCCGCCGTTGTATATCTTTTTCAGCTGTCCCTGCTCAAAGTCCCTGATTACCTCTGGCCAGACGGTCTCCGCCTCGCCTGTTATAACGGCGTCCACGTACTGGACGGCCTCCTCAGAGCAGACGGAGGCATGGATACCACCCATGATGACAGGTATGCCGCGCTTCCTGCAGGCCATGGCGATCCTGTAGGCCCTTGGGGCCTGATAGGTCAGTGCCGTGATGGCCACCAGGTCGGGAGGCTCAAAAGTTATCTCCTGTTCCTTTTCGTCCAGGGCGAGTTCTATGTTCTCGTCAACGACGTCAAACTCCCAATCCCCTGGTGTGAGGGCGGCGATGTAAGCCAGGTTCAAGGGCATCTGGACGATGACATGGATACTCTCCTCCCCGTGGCGTCCTGGCGGATGAGGGTTAATCAGGAGCATCTTTTTCATATAACTTACCTCCTCTTTAATTAGGGTGTAGGGGGTAGGGTGTAGGGGGTAGCAATCTTTTCTCTTTTCCCTACTCCCTATCCCCTACCCCCTACTCCCTAGTATAAGATTTGCCACCCTCCAGCCCGAAGATACTACCGCACAGACTCCTGGCCCTGGATTCGTCCAGTGTCCTGCCAGAAAGAGATTATCTAGTGGGGTGCGATGGTCCAGCCTTCCCGAACCTGTCTGCTCCGGGGTAACTGCCCACCCGTAGGCAGCCCCTCTGGAATTCAGGGTGTATCGCTCCAGGGTCCTGGGGGTTGCGGCCTCCACTACTTCTATGTGCTTTCTGAGTCCACCTGGAGCGGGTATCAGCCTATCAAGATAATTTATGTTCTCCTGGGTGAGCCTGTCCTTCAGGGCCTTCCAGTCCCTCACTTCTTCGTAACTTTCCTCTACGGTGGCTACCACGTTAAGAATCTGTCTCCCTCCAGGGGCCAGGCTGCTATCCACCTTTGTGGGGGCAGATACGTATTTCCACTGGTTACCCGGACCGTGATAAAAGCCTCTCCTGAACCCTTTCAGGTCAATCTCCGGGTCAAGCCCCAGATATAGGAGGAAATAGGAGGGGCTTTCTTTCATGCCCCTTAGCCTCTCTGAATACGTATGGTCAAACTCTTCTTTAACGAGGCGTGAAAAGGTCTGCCTGGCATCCACGTTAGAAACCACTACGTCTGCCAGGGCCTCACATCCTCCTTCCAGCTTAACGCCCCTTACCTTCCTACCGTCCATGAGGACCTCTTCTGCCATAGTGGATAGGAGGGTCTCACCTCCGGATTCGGTAAAATTCTTAGCCAGGCCATTGGCAAAGTTCTGTGTGCCACCCTTGGGGTAATAGGCCCCATCCCTCAGGTAATTTATCAACATCTGGCACATCCCTATACTGGATACCTCTCCAGGGGGCGTACCAAGATAGCCCCACTGACCTGCCAGGGTCCTCTTCAGCCCCTCGTCCTCAAAAAAGCTATCCAGCATCTCTTTATACGTCGTATTCTTGTAGTTATTCAAGGTTGGGCTATCTGAGGCCTCGTTGATTATGGCCCAGTAGAGTTTTACAAAATCCTTAAAGAACTTCTCAACGTGTCCCTTTTCTAATGGGTATTTCTTGCCCAGCAGAGTTATATAATCCTCTATTTCTGCTGGAATATCAATAGAAAAATCGGGGAAGATGAGGCTGTCCATAGGGTCCAGCCTGAAGAACTCCATTCCCAGACCCAACTCTTTCAGACACCTCCCCACGATACTGTAGCGTCCGCAACCTCCTATATGATGCACGGCTGCATCAAAGACGAAACCTTTCCTCTTGAACGTAGTGCAGTAACCCCCAGGCTGAGAATGCTGTTCTACCAGGAGTACCTTCTTCCCCTTCCTGGACAGGAAGGCACTACAGACCAGCCCCCCAATACCCGCCCCAATGACTACTACGTCGTACCGTTTTGCCGAGGGTCTGCCCATTCATTGTCAGGAGTATTTAGACAGTACCATGGCAGAACAGTTGCCTGTGTAAGAAAAACTCTGTACCAGGGCATGTCTGACCACTGCTTCCCTCTTCACGTTAGGGACTACGTCAAGGTCACATAATGGGTCTGGTTCCCGATAGTTGATCGTCGGGGGGATTATCCCGTTATTGATTGCCCCGACGCAGGCTATACACTGCATGGTTCCGGAGGCGTCCAGGCAGTCCCCGGTCATGGACTTTATGGCACTAACAGGGATGCTTTTTGCCCGTTCCTTGAAGGATTCCTTTATAACGGTGGCCTCCATACGGTCGCCGTTAGGGCTGGAGTTGGCATTGGCCGAGACATAGGATATATCCCGCGGGCCGAGGCCTGCCTCCTGGAGGGCCATGGAGACTGCCCTTACCCCACCCTGGAGGTCACTCTGGCTCAGGCTCGTGGGATTGAAGGCAGTACCATAACCTTTGACCTCTGCATATATGGTGGCCTTACGGGCCAGGGCATCTTCCAGGGTCTCAAGGACCAGTAATGCGGCCCCTTCTCCCAGTACAATTCCGTTCCGCCTCTTATCAAATGGTGCGCATATTTCTGATTGGCTGTCTTTACTGCCGGAGAGGACCCCTGCCTTGTAAGCCGCCCAGAAGATATCCCTCGTAAGGCCATAAACGCCCCCAGCTAGCACCACCTTTATCCTTTCCATCTTAAGAAAGTCAGAGGCATAGATTATAGCGTCCGTCCCACTGGTCTCCCCTGTGGAAACGGTAGAGTTTAGCCCTTTAGCCTGGCAAAAAATGGAGGCACGGCTGGCGGGGGCATTAAGGACGGTATTGGGGAAATCCATTGGGTTGACGTAATTGGGCCCCTCTCTGAGGGCGTCCATGTCAAAGGTAGATATACTGTTAATGCTCCCAAAGGTGGACCCCACCACTATCCCTATATCTTCCTCCCCATAGACCTTATCCAGTCGGGCATCTTCCAGGGCCATAGCAGCGGTGGCAGTTATGAGTAGGCTTGTCCTATCAAAATGCCTTATACCTTTCTGTCCAAGGTAGGTCTTGGGACTGAAGTCAGTTATTTCTCCAGCCGCCCGGCTGGTGTACCTACTCACGTCAAAGAGGGTAACGGGCCTTACCCCTGAGACACCCGCAGCCAGGTTCCCCCAGAAGGCCTCCTTACCGGTGCCTATGGGGCTGATAATCCCAATACCTGTTACTACGACCCGTTTCTGCATTTCTCTGTATGGCTAAAAATATAGGGAAAGGAGCTGCATGTTGCGGTTAATTCAAGAACTTCTTTATAACCAGACAACTGTTGTTACCCCCAAAGGCATAGGCCGTGTTAAGGGCTATGTTTACGGGATGTTCCCTTTTTACGTTAGGCACATAATCCAGGTCACATTCTGGGTCCTTTGTCTGATAATTGATAGTGGGGGGGACTACGTCATGTTTTACCACCAGGGCACAGGTAACCGTCTCTATTGCGCTGGCCGCCCCCATGGTGTGACCCATCATGGACTTTATAGAACTCACCAGTAACTTCCTGGCATGGTCCCCAAAGACCTTCTTTATAGAGATAGTTTCTGCCCTGTCGTTGGCAACGGTACCGGTCCCGTGGGCATTTATATACTGCACGTCCTCAGGGGTTATGTCGGCATTCTTCAGGGCCTTCCGCAGTGAGGAGGCCACCCCATCCCCTTCCGGGTGTGGGATAGTGATGTGATACCCATCGCAACTAAGGCCGTAGCCGATAATCTCGGCATAGATAGTGGCACCCCTTTTCAGGGCATTATCCAGGGGTTCCAGTAATAGTATGCCTGCCCCCTCTCCCACAAGCATGCCTTTACGGTTTTTATCAAAGGGCTGACAGATATCCGGTGCCACTGCCCCCAGGCGGCCAAAGCCAATAAAGGCCACCTTGGAGAAGGGGTCTGCCCCCCCTGCCAGCATATAATCAGCCCTCCCTAGTTTTATAAGGTCGTAGGCGTAACCAATGGCGTAATTGCCGGCTGCACAGGCGGTGGGAATAATAATGTTGGGGCCCTTGAGGCCAAATTCTCTGGCAATGTTGGAGGGGATATTGTTGCAGGGATGCCTCAGAAAGAGGCCTATGTCCACATGGTCTTCGTCCTGCCCATATCTTATAAGGTTTATCTTTTCCAGTATCTGTATCTCTCCCCCGGTCGTTCCTACTGATACGCCAATCCTTGTTGGGTCAACCTCCGCAAGCCCTAGTCCCCCGTCCATCAGGGCCAACTTGGTGGCCGCAATGGCCATCTGAGACCCCTTACCCAGCTGGTCTACGGTCCCGTTCTTAATGTAGTCCCTGGGATTAAAGTCCCTTACCTCCGTACCCCTATGGACTTTGTGTCCTGAGGTATCAAAGCAAGTTACCTCCCCTACGCCTGACTTCCCTTCCAGCAGGGCCTTCCAGAACTTGTCCTTGCCAGAACCGATAGGGGTAATTACGCCCAGCCCAGTGACTACTACACGCCTTTCCATTTCATAATTTTAGATTTTGAGATTTTGGATTTTTAGATTTTAAATCCCTAAATCTCAAATCTCTAAATCTCCAAATCTAACCCAGAGAACTCTTATCAGCCAGACCGAAGGTCAAGGAGGCCTTGGCTACTATCTCCTCCCCCACCCTTGCCGTACCCTGCACAATTGCCCCTTTGGACACCACCTTTTCCACGTTGACTTCCAGGAGTAACTGGTCTCCGGGGAAGACAGGCTTTACGAAACTGGCCCTCAGAGAGGCCAGGAGGAATACCGAATTGGAAGTTTCTTCTTTAAGGAAGCTTTTTTTGAATAAGATTATGGAGGCTTGGGCCAGGGCTTCCAGGGTCAGCACCCCAGGCATTATGGCATACTCTGGGAAATGTCCTACAAAAAAAGATTCATTTCCTGAGACATTCTTTAGGCATAAGATCCTCTTACCTTCCTCTAACTCCACCACCTTGTCTATGAAGAGAAAAGGATACCTCTGAGGGACTAGTCTCCTTACCTCCTCAAAACTGATACCCATAAAGGGTCCTTCCTAGGCCTTCTGAGGCTCTCCCTTGAGCCTTCCATTCTCAGACAGGACCGCTTTGGTCATATTGATGGTGCCAGTTAGAGAGGTAATGTCTACCAGCTTCTCTTCAGGAATCTGAATCTTGAACTTCTTTTCTATAAGGGCCAATATCTCCAGGGCCAGGAGGGAGTCTATCTCCAGTTCTTTGAAAAAGTTGGCCTCCCTTTTCTGCCATATCTCCTCCCTATCTAGCTCGGTCACCTCTGCTACTATGGCAGTAACATCCTTTTCTACTTCTTCCGTGCTCAGTGTCTCCAAATACACCCTCCTTTTTGTTCACTCTAAAACCCTTTGAGACAAAAAGCCACCCTTTAGATTATAGAGACCCCGCTCGGGTGGAATAAATTTGAAATATGATAACATCGTACGCATTCTATTGTCAATAACAAACTCTGTCTTCTCAAAATCAGGCAGTCTATTTTGCGGGTCTGGAGACCCGCCACCACCCTGCCTATTGTTTCCCCCCCTTGGACGCCTCGCCTGGGGCGGCCCCGCCACCCTTTTCTGCCTTGGCCTTGTCGTGGTAGTCCTTACTGCGATAATCCGTCTGATAAAAACCACTCCCCTTAAAGATTACGGCTGACCCCGTCCCAATACGCCTCTTGGCCTTATTCCCGCAAGAGGGGCAGGTCTTCACCTTGCCGGCATTAATGGATTCAAAGAGCTCAAATTCATGACCGCAACCTTCACACCTATACTCATACGTCGGCATACATTAACCTCCCCAAAGCAAAACGCTAACTGCTGATTAACAAATTATATCTTGACAAACACAAAATTCAAGACCTTCCCCTTTGTTACGCCCCGTAAGGACTAACTGGCATCAAATTTAAGGGAGGTGGTGATAATCTCTTTCTTTTCCTTCTTTATCTGGGACCTGGACACGCTGTACTGGACACTTAAGGCCTCCCAGTTCAGCTTGCCATCCTTATAAGTGCCAGACCCTATCTGGATACTTATTGTGCCATCGTCATCCCCCTCATCCGCAAGGGCTTCTGCCTCAAATACTACCTCGTTAACTCCTGCCTCCACAAAAGAAGTTACGTCCACTATCTCCTTCTTAACCTCTGGCTCTATCACCGCAACATGCTCATCATTAATATGTATGTCCACCACACACCCGGGTTCGTGACCCGTCTCAGCAAGGAGATAGTATTGATGTCTGAGTTCTCCAAGTACAAGACCATTCCAGACAAGAATGGACAACCCCCAAACCACCACTACCGTTAAGAGTGGCCTCGCCACCCCTGTCAACCAGGGTCTCATCTCATACTCCTTTCCCCTTCTTATCCTGCCCGAAGTGTGGGAATGCGGTCCGCCTCAGGTTGAAAATCCGCCATCTTTTGGGCGGGCGGATGCCCCTATAATACCTAAAGGGAAGAGTCTAGCAGTTTACCTCCTATCATGTCAATAACTTTTGAAATGGACGGTGTAGACTAGGGAGTAGGGGGTAGGGACCAGGGAACAGAAAATTGTAAAGTGTAAATTGGTCCGCCTGAGGCGGATTAAATTTTAAAATTTGCAATTTTCAATTTACAATGCAATTCTTCCCTACCCCCTAAGCTCAGCGGCCACGATTGACAAAGACATCGCAGTCTGCTAAGATTTTCTGCCTGGTGCTACATTACCCATGCCTAATTTGTACGTGGTTTGCGTAGCACAATTTTTACTTAACCAACGGGCCAGGCAATCTGGCACATTACACTGGGAGAGACTGAAGATGTTTGATTCTATTCGTAGTAGGACGATAATCCTCTTCCTCCTCTTTTCCGGCGTCCCCTTACTGACCACCAGGCTGGTGGGTTTCCCCATGATACAGAAGGCCTTTCAAGAGTCTGGGAAAAGAGACCTGGAGAGCGTGGGCCACAAGCAGGCCGAGCTTGTCTCCATGTGGATGAAGGAGCGCAAGGCCCATGTTACGGTTATGGCCGGGGAGTATCTAATCAATTCCTTCCTAAGGTTCAATCCGGGCGACAAAGAGTACCAGGAGCTTACTTCTCAACTCCAATCCATAAAGGACAATTTTGGTTACAAAGAAATCTCTCTTGCCGACTACCAGGGTAGGATTAGGGTATCTACCAGAGAAGACCTGCTGGAGCTAAGTATGGCGGAATCTGATTACTTCCAGGAGGCACTAAAGGGTAACGTCTTCGTAACCCGTGTCCACCCCTCTGCCCTTCCCATCCAGAACGAGTCCGGGGAGATGGAGAAGGGTGTGCCCACCCTCCTTGTCTCAGGTCCCGTAAGGGACGATAGGCACAGGGTCATTGGGGTAGTGAGCCTGAGGGTGGACGTTATGTCCCTCTCCAGGATGTTGCGCGGGGTAAAGCTTGGTGAGACGGGCGAGACCTATCTGGTGGACGAAGACGGTTACATGATTACTGAATCCCTTTTCGCCTCCACCATCAGGGAGATGGGTTTGATAAAGAAGCGGACGGCTCTGGAATTGAAACTAGTAGACCCCACCACCGGTCAGCTCACCAGGGGGGTGCAGGCCTGCCTGAAGGGGGAGCTGGGATAT
>JASEHG010000249.1 GCA_030018855.1 Candidatus Brocadiaceae bacterium | reverse complement strand
ACAGTCTTTTCCTAAATTCAATAGTGTTACCTATGTCTATAGCTAATACAAAAAATGTGGCGTAAAGAACTGTTCAGATACATCGTAGTTAAGAAGGAACAAAGGAAAAGGAATAGACCTTTTCATGGCCCTTCCCCCCTTCCAGATACCCAGGTAAGACCTTTCCTTCTGCTTACCTCCTCCCCCGTATATTGTCGTACACTGATTCCCACCTCCTTCGCAACTCCCCTTGTTCTTCGGTGGTTAACTCCTCTGGGAGAGGCTGTTGCATATGGGTCCGTATCCTGTCTAAATCTTCGGGGGATAGTTGTCCCCCCCTCAACAGCATTCCTAATATCTCTCTTTCTTCCCCCAGCGCCCTCAGCTTCATGTTTATTCTTTCAAACATCCGCCATCGGCAATCAAGCTCACTTATAGCCCCACTTAGTCCGCTGAGTCTCATCCGCATATCCCCCCTTAACTCGTCCAGACTACCCCAGTCAAGCCCCGGAGGTCGCATATAGTTTAAACTATCCAGGTTCGTTCGGGCTATACCCATTAGTTCAACCTGCTCGTCCGTAGGATTTTCGGTCCTCTCCAACTGCCTCAGGCAATCCTCTACTTCCTGCCTCCTCCCCAAGAGTGGGTTGTATCTCCTTGACATATCTTGATGGCTTTCTAAGATCTGAGCAAAAGTGCTGTTAACGTCACTCCTTGCTACGACCGTGGAGGCATTATTCACGTGGCGCATTGCCCCTCTCTTACGGGCCTCACAACTGTCAGGGTTATCTACCTCAGCTTCCCCCCTGGCACGTTCCAGTTCCTCAGTAGCTGAACGTATGGCGAAGTCAAAGTTAGTCCGCCATACGGACAGAGAATCTCTGGCGTCAAGGAAATTCTGCCATTCCCTGACGTACTCCTGCACCTCACGGTTAAAGCTTCTCAGACTCTCCATGCAGTTTTCTGCTGGAATCGGGCCTTTGGCCAATGCCCCTTTTTTCTTGAGTACAATATCTCTCTCAAAACGTGGCTTTACCCATGCCACCTCCAGGGTCTCGGGGTCATAGTTGACCAGGAAGCCCGTCTTTTTCCCCTCTATAGTCCCTTCCTTAGAGACCTTCAGCTCTAAATCCCAGGTGGGCATGTATTCCTGTATTGCGGTCTCTACGACCTTCCTGGGTATCTTGGGGTCTACAAGGGCAGGGTCTTTTATGATGTGGCGTACGGTTAAGGTAGTGCCCTCCATACTCCCTGAATATTCAATTACCTTTCCCGGTGTATATTGGAGGGGCTCAATCAGGGTTATTTTGCCCTTTTTGTCAGCCTTTATCTCCCACTCTCTTACAGGCTTACCCCCTTTCATTTCCGCCCATGTCCCAGAGATATCAAAAGGCCCCTCTGCCTTCGGGGGCCTCTGGGCCTTCCTCCCACCTTCCGCTCCCTCGCATGCCTCCAGGATAACTTCTGCCTTTGCCATAATACCTTCTGCCCGAGAGCGACTTCTCTCAAAAGATTCTTGCAGTCTATTCCGTACATCGGCCAGACGACTTTTCCTCCGCTCCAGGTCTGCAAGCATATCAGAAAGTTCCCTGAACTCCTGACTTTCCCTCAGTGCATCCCACTTCCTCATTGCCAGTTCCCTAAATTCCACGAGACGTGTATAATAGCGGTCGCTAGTAGAGACCCCCCCCTCTCGGGCGGCATTCAACGCCCTTTCAGAACCAGCCATAAGGATATTAATATCAAGAATGTATGACCTCCCCCGCCGCTCTCCATCAGGTGGACCAATAATTGACGTTACCCTACCACTTAAAAGATCTCTTACATCCTCCATCATTATTGGGATAAATACAGCGTCCCTTCCAGTCCATACAGTTCCTCCACTGAGCTCGCCGAATACAGCCATACGGTCCCTGAAAATAAGAATCAAGGTGTTAATATTTCTTGTTTCAAGACGAACAAGATCAGGGCGACAGGCCCTGGCGAGCCCCAGGACGTTAGTGGCGGCATCGTCTATACCCTCAATATCTCGCTCAAGTTGCATCAGCCCACTACCTGTTTTAAGGTAATTCCTTTCAACGTTAATAATACGCTCTATTACTCTCCTAATCTTCTGTCTATAATCCTGAAAATCTTGAACAAGTCGTTCTCTAAAATAATCAAGATACTGTCCAGAATACAAAAGAACCATTTGCTGATCCGACAGATTCAACCGCCGTTGGATTTGGATGTCGAGTGGAGGAGCTTCTGTGCCGGTCCCAGGTGCAGGGGGTGGTGGTGGTTCACCATTGGGGGCCTCCAGGCGTGGGGTGCTGAGGAATATAGAGATCAGGAGCACTAGGGGCAGGAGTAGTGGGCTAATCTTTCCTTTAAGGGTAAAGAGGGTCTTACTCGGTCTTGCCATAGGCCCTGAGCTCGTACAGGACAATGTATTCATTTTCTCCCTGTGCACTGCCCAGCTTAATCTTCAGGTATCTTGCCTGCACAGGTTTGTCAAAGACAAACTCCTGATACGGGTCATCTGCAAAGGCTAAA
>JASEHG010000248.1 GCA_030018855.1 Candidatus Brocadiaceae bacterium | reverse complement strand
CAGCAGGTGTAGGGGTTGGAAATTTCCAACCCCTACTACTTTCTCCCGTGTACCTCGTCCAGGGACTCCTTTAACATCTTAATCCACTCCTTAAAGGCGCCCTTGGCATGGTCCCATTGGCCGTAAGACCCCATGAAGCCGCCCAGGCTAAGGGGAGAGCCTCCCTTCCTGTCCACTACGGCTGCCAGCCGCTCCCCGGTCATGGAGTCCATGAATTCTGCCTCCATCGCCGCCCCGCCCATCTCTACCGGCGTCATAATAGCCACAGTAGCGGCGAGGTTTAGCCATGGGTTGGCTGAATCCAGGTCGGTAATGGCCGCACGGATGCGCATGACGTCTGGGGCAGGCTTATCCACCACAGGGTAGGCGTCCTTCAACGCAGTAATGGCCTCGTTGCGGAAGTAGTCTGCCAGTTTCTGGAGTTCTTCGGGTTTAGCCGCCGCCTTCGCCTTCGGGGCACGGTAGACCACCACGGGGTCAATCATCAGCCTGGTGTACTTCTTCCAATTGACGTTTGGCCTCTCACCGTACAGCATTGATGGGTCTTCTGGGACTGGATTCATGCCAGAATAATCCTTCAAAAAACCCGAAGGCTTGGTAGGTTTGTTGGAGGCACAGCCTGCGTCCAGTAGTGAACACAGGCCCAAAGCAAGCATTAAGACCGCAGTCATTACGAGTCTACGGTCTGCATTTCTGGCTAAGCTATTCATAACTTTCTTCCTCCTAAAAGTACCTGTAAAGCGGACGGTGCGTTTGCTTTATACCCCTTTCCTTATTCCTTTTCAAGTAGTAGGGACAAACGGCCGTCCGCCCCTACAGGCTGAAGGCACCTAAATCCCGATGTTGACACAACCTGCCCCAACTGTTATCCTTTCCAGTTAGCTTTCTAATATCATAGGAGGAGGGAGGAAAAGAAGTGAGGAAGAATCTATTCTACGGGTTATTTGCCCTGATGCTGGTGGCCCTGGGCTTTGTTATGGGCAGTTCCACAACGGCCCAGCACATAGACGTGTTCAATATTCCCAGAGAAAAGGCCGAGCCGCATAAAATCCAGGGGCCTGAACTCTCAGAGGTGGTCGTAACGGATACCTACACCTACAAGGTGCTGGTGGAAAAGGATAAACTGGACAAGGGGAACGTCTTCGCCAACGAACTGGAGGTCCACGAACTGGTGGGAGACCAGAGGACCCCTTACCTCTGGGGCCAGGTGGAGTATTATGACCGCAGGGTCGTCAGCCAGATGCAGACCCGCACCACGGAGTTCCTCAAATGTTTTCGTACCCGCACAGGGACGTTATTCTATATGCCTGACGGAAAACGGATGATAGACTGGGGACCCTGGAGCTTCTGGGACTGCCGTTAAGCTAGGGGCTAGGGAGTAGGGGGTAGGGATAAAACACATTGTAAATTGAAAATTTTAAATTTAAAATTTCTAATTTACAATTTCCAATTTCCAAGAATAAAGGAAATAGTCAGTAGCCGCAGGTCGTGCCTGAGGCAGATTCGCCTCTGGCGAACTTTAGCCTGCGTGAAAAGCAATAGGGAGTAGGGGGTAGGGAGTAAGAAGTAAGCAGTCCACTGTCTACTGTTTACTGCCTACTGCCTACTATTGTTATGTTATGGGCTATATCTTTTTACTAAACCTACTTTTCTTCCTAACGGCTTCTACATTGCACGCCCAGGGATTACTAGACGCCCTCTCCGGGGGGAAGGCCAGGGTGATAGACCTCACCTACCCCCTCAACTCAAAGAATGCCTTCTGGCCGGGGGAGTCTTACAACTCCTTCAAACACGAGGTCCTTGCCTCACTGGAAAAGGACAGGGTCTACTCAGGCAAATATTCCACCCCGGAACACCTGGGGACGCACATGGATGCCCCAGCCCACTTTGAACCCAACCAGCCCACCATAGACAAGATACCCCTGGAAGACCTAGTCGGCCCGGCCGTGGTTATAGACGTAAGCCTGAAGGCAGAGGCCAATCCTGATTACAGGCTGAAGGTGGAAGACGTTGCGGAATGGGAGAAGAAACACGGCACCATACCACAGGGGGCCATTGTACTCTTATATACAGGGTGGGGGAGGAGGTGGGAGGATTACGATAGATATAAAAATGCCGACAAAAACGGGGCACTCCACTTCCCAGGCTTCTCCAGGGAGTCCGCCCTCTTCCTGGCCGATAACCGCCAGGCCAAGGCCCTGGGGATAGACACCATGAGCGTGGACTACGGCCTCTCAGGAGACTTCCCAGTCCACCACACCTTCAACTCCAGGGGACGGTGGCTACTAGAAAACCTGGCCAATCTGGACAAGCTCCCACCCACCGGCGCCACGTTAATCGTCGCCCCCATAAAGATAGAGGGAGGCTCAGGCGGACAGGCCAGGGTCTGGGCGTTAACTAGGGAGTAGGGGGTGGGGGGTAGGGATTAGGGGGTGGAAACACATTAAGAGAACTCTGCAAAAGTAACGTCAACACTATTTGATGTCATGAAAAGGCTAGCCTCCTGCTGACCTACAGGGTAAATTCT
>JASEHG010000247.1 GCA_030018855.1 Candidatus Brocadiaceae bacterium | reverse complement strand
GTAGAAGGGATTGAAACATTGGGAACAAGTCAAAAATAACTGGCGGGAAGATTAGGTAGAAACCTTGACCTGATGTAGAAGGGATTGAAACAATTGTCCTGCCGTAATCTCAATAGCCATCCTGTCAGGTAGAAACCTTGACCTGATGTAGAAGGGATTGAAACACACCGCCTCCGTAAACCACTGGTCCCGCCCTATTTCTGGTAGAAACCTTGACCTGATGTAGAAGGGATTGAAACGTTATGAAGTCTGGGGCGAGTGGAATTTATATCCCGGTAGAAACCTTGACCTGATGTAGAAGGGATTGAAACTAGTGTGTTTGACTATTGCCATGCTATTCCTCCTGGTAGAAACCTTGACCTGATGTAGAAGGGATTGAAACGTTTCTAATTTCTGTATATTAAGAGTTGCCATCTATCCGTAGAAACCTTGACCTGATGTAGAAGGGATTGAAACTAACTTACGAAGGTCTATCCCAGAGAAGTCTAGTTCAGTAGAAACCTTGACCTGATGTAGAAGGGACGATTAAGAAGAAGAATTCAGAATCCAGAATTCAGAAGATTAGGGAGTATTGAGGTTAAAGTCTCACGAAAAGCCATTCTGAATTCTGACTACTGAATTCTGTATTCTGAAGTCAGAATGAGGGCACTATCTTTCCATAAAAGGCTCAAATTTCGTAAGGACTATCCCATCCCCCAAAGGGCCGAGGGGGAGGCCCTGATACGGGTCTTGCAGGCGGGGATATGTAATACAGACATTGAGATAGTGCGGGGCTATATGCCCTTTCAGGGGGTGCTGGGGCATGAGTTCGTGGGGGTAGTGGAGGAGGCAGGGGACAAGACCTGGATAGGCAAGAGGGTGGTAGGGGAGATAAACTGCCCCTGCGGAGGGTGCGAGTATTGCAGACAGGGACTTGGAAATCACTGCCCCAATAGGAAGGTGCTGGGCATACTGGGTAAGGATGGGGCCTTTGCCGATTACGTCACGTTGCCCATGGCCAACCTACATGAATTACCAGCCAGCATAAGCAATCTCCAGGCCGTATTTGTAGAACCCATTGCGTCCGCCTTCAGGATACTAGAACAGGTAGATATTGGCCCAAAGGACAGAGTGGCAGTCCTGGGAGACGGGAAACTGGGACTCCTGGTGGCACAGGTAATGGCCAGTACTGGTTGCGAGCTGACCGCTGTGGGCCGGCATCCTGAGAAGCTAGAAATCCTTGCCAAGAGAAAGATAAAGACCCGACTAGTTCACGAAGGACCATACCAGAAGTTTGATTTATGCATAGATTGTACAGGCTCCCCAAAGGGTCTAGAATTGGCCCTGGACCTTGTGAGACCCATGGGCAAGATTGTATTGAAGAGCACCTTTGCGAGGGGAGAGAGGTTGAATCTTAGTCAACTGGTGGTTAACGAGGTAGTGTTATTAGGTTCCAGGTGCGGCCCGTTTAAGAGGGCAATAGAGGCATTGCAGGATGGGGCAGTAGAAGTGGATAATATGGTTACAAAGGTTTACAACTTAGGGGAGGCAACAAAGGCCTTCAGTCTTGCCTCCAGGAAGGGGGTTCTAAAGGTCGTACTTTATATGACTTAGAATGTACCGTACTCCACTTTGAACTGGGAGCGTTTAATGTTCTTGAGTCTGCGGCTCTCTTCCCTCCTGCGCCTGTCTGAAGGCTTTTCATAGTAGGCACCGCGCCGGGACTCGTTTATGATGCCCTCCTTGTCGCACATCTTTTTGAACCTTCTGAGGGCCTCTTTTAGGTTCTCTTCCCCTGTCAGTAATATCTTAGCCACTACGCCTTTTCACCCCGTTTCTCTTGATGGCCTGAAATGTTTAGACCAAGAATTATATCTCATAAATTATTTAAGTCAAGAAATAAATATGGCTTAATTTGTGGATGATGTAGCCATGAGTAATCCACCTCCTCAGACGGATTATCTAAGTCTATAGCGAATACGAATCATAACCTTTGCTACTTTGTACTGTACGTAATAGATTTAGGGCAGGTACTTTAGAAGTTTGTCCATCTCCTCGTGGGTATTATAGAAATGTGGGGCGGCCCTGAGCCTGCCGTCCCTGAGGCTGAGGATAATGCCCTTCTCCCGAAGGGTTTTCCAGATTTGTGGATTGTTGTGTGTACTAGAATAAAAAGAGACTATCCCCGAGGTCTCCCCCTCCCTCCTGGAACTGTAGATATTATAGCCCTTTTTCGTAAGACCCTCGCAGAGGTAGTTGGTAAGCCCCGTAATCCTGGACTCTATCTGGTCAATGCCTGTCTCAAGGAGGAGTTCCAGGGCACCTTTCAGCCCGTAGATGCAGACCGTACTCAAAGAACCGCACTCAAGGCGTGAGGCATCGGAGCGGAGCGTGAAGTTGTAATTTAGATAATCCTCTTTATTGACGACGCTTGCCCACCCTACCTCCCTCACGGCCAGTCTATCCAGGGCCTCATGCCTGGCATAGAATATCCCTGCCCCTTCAGGGGCCATGAGCCATTTGTGTCCATCGGCCGCCAGGAAGTCTATCTCCATCTCCTTTACGTCC
>JASEHG010000246.1 GCA_030018855.1 Candidatus Brocadiaceae bacterium | reverse complement strand
AGTGCTTAGTGCTTAGTCCCTACTCCCTATCCGCATACTATTCCTGTCCTGTGTCGGATTCTTCCGGGATTTCTTCTTTTTCAAATTCTGCCCCGACGACGGAGAAGAACCTCTTTTTTACGGCATCGGAGGTCACCTTAAGGAGGGCCTTTTTATCGGTAACTACGCCAAAGATGCCCAGCTCTATGGTGCCAGCGGCCATGGTGGCATGTCCGCCTGCGCCCTGGCCAAAGGCCTTCTGGAGCAGTAGGCCCAGATTTACCCTCGTGTCTCTACTCCTGGCAGAGAGATACACCTTATCCCCGCATATGCCTGAGATTAGCACGGTATCTACCCCTTCCAACTGTAGCATCACCTCAGCGGCCTGGGGCAGGGCATCCCGGTCGTTGATAAACTCAACAAAAGAGGCCAGATAAGACCCCCTGATTTCCCGGCTACGTATGGCACGGCCAATAATATCCAGCGTCTCAGAACTCATGGGCGGGCTCTCTACCTCCTTAAGGAGGTTATGGTCAATCAGGGGGGAGAGGTAGGCCACTGCCTCCATATCCTGGGCCGTGGTATTGCGAGTGAATCCCAGGGTGTCTACCTTGATACCGTAGAGGAGGGCCGTGGCTAGAGGGGCATCTGGTTTTATGCCGAAAAGCCTTAGATAGCGGGTCATAATAGTGGAAGTAGCACCAATTTTATCTTCAATGTCTACAAAATGCCCTTTCACCGTACTTATATCGGTCTGGTGATGGTCCACGATGATGTCCGGGACAAATTCCTCTGGTAGTATGTTGTTCCTGGAAGGAGTAGAGGCCTCTACAAGGGCCACCTTACCTGCATTTGATAAGACCTCTTTGACCTCCCTGTCGGTGGTAAGTTGAGTGAGTTCAGTGCCCAATAGATTTACCAGGGCACGGTTCTGCTGATGCCCGATGTTACCGCCATAATATATCTTGCTCTCCACCTCACACTTCTCGGCTATCCGTTTCAGTGCCAGGCCAGAGGCTATGGCATCGGGGTCTGGGTTGTCTTGTAAAAATATGGCCAGCCCCCGGGTATCTTCTGCCCCCTTAATCTCCTTTGCCAGACTGGTAGCGGCCTGTCTTTGGGCACCTGCCTCCAGTTCCTCCAGTACACTCTTGGCCAGGAGGGTATTACTTTCAATGACTACATTGGCCCCTCTATCCCTCAACAAGGTGACCTCTTCCAGGTTATGGGCTATTGTTATTATGTACTTATCCGGACAGCGCTTCCGTACCTCCTTAAGGGCCGCCAGATTGGTCTTGTGGTCCCGGCCCATGATGGCCACTACGGATGCCCCCTCCAGGTGGGAAGCAGAAGGGGAAACGGGATTACCCAGGACGGCTCTAACGTTATGGTTAATCTGTTTCAGGAGGTTGAGGACTTTCTCATCGTTCTCATAAACGACTACCTCATGGCCCTCTTCGCTCAGCCTCTGGACAACCTCTTTCCCATACGTCCCACAACCTAGTATTGTGTACATTTACCCCTCGTTTTTCTGATGTCAGACGGTATAGCCGCCTTAAACCCCAAATTTTAGGTCTCTTACATCCTTTTGTCAATATACCTCTTTTGAGCTTCGGGCATTGGTTCGGACACGTTCCCACGCTTGACAGCCCCACTCGCTGGGGCTAAAATGCGTTTGACGTGGCCCCATCCCTTCATTTCCTTGGAAAATTGTAAGTTGGAAATTGTAAATTTAAAATTTTAAATTCCCAATTTACAATTTACAATGTCTTTCCTTCCCGCCTGAGGCGGAAGAGGAGAAGGGAAATCTAATGGAATGGCTTTCAAGACATAAGGTTAATATTATACTATTTATTACCACCGCCTATACTACTTATTACGTCAATGGCCCCTGGTATTCTGGGGCTATAATGGCTATCCTCCTCTCCCACGAGATGGGTCATTTTGTAATGTGCAAAAAGTATAAGGTAGAGTCCACCCTACCCTTCTTTATCCCCGTACCGTTCCCGCCCTTTGGCACCTTCGGGGCAGTAATAAAAATGCGGGGTTTTATCCCCAACAAGAGGGCCCTCTTTGATATAGGGGCGGCTGGTCCCCTGGCGGGGCTTGTCTTTGCCCTCCCCGCCGTAATAATCGGCCTCAGCCTCTCTGAGGTGAGGGCCGTAACCGAGACCGACGCCGTCCATTACCTTGGCCTGGGAGAACCGCTCCTCTTTATGTTCCTGGCAAAGATAGTAGTGGGGAACGTCCCTGAGGGACTGGACATCTTCCTCCACCCTATAGCCTTTGCTGGCTGGGCAGGGCTCTTCGTCACTGCCCTTAACCTCCTGCCTATCGGTCAACTGGATGGTGGCCACATTATTTATGCCCTCCTGGGTAGAAAAAGTGAGATAGTTTATAGAATTGGTATCCTGGCCTTCTGCGCCATCGCCCTCTTCTATTACCCTGGCTGGATGCTTTTTGCCATGTTGCTGTTAATCTTCGGTTTCCACCATCCTGCACCCATGGACGAGCATACCGGCCTGAATCTCCCGCGCAAGCTCCTGGGGATATTTATGTTAATCCTCTTTATCGTGTGCTTTACTCCCGTACCTCTAAAACTGGAGATGCCCTAGTAGGGGCACGTTGCAACGTGCCCCTACTGAAGGC
>JASEHG010000245.1 GCA_030018855.1 Candidatus Brocadiaceae bacterium | reverse complement strand
GAAAGAAGGTGATACGATCCCAGGAGTCAACGTCAAAAGCGGTCTTTAGTTCCGGGAGGAGGGGCTTGGTCTTCCATCGCCCAATAGAGCGGTTCATGTGGTCAGAAGGCAGTACCCACGTCTCCAGCTTTGTACCAGGGGCAATAATGGTGGCGGCCTTTGGTTTGTCTTTTTCCTCAGGTTTTACGTCCTGGGCAGTCACCTTATGTACCGCACCATATCTATCCTCATACTCCACCTTACTCCAATCCAATTCTACGGGTTGTGTCCCTTTGTTTTCTATGGTAAGGTTAATCCTCTCCCTGCTGGGCCTGAAGGCAAAATGCAGGGCATCGTCCTCAAAATCCAGTGTGCCCGTGGATGGGTACATCATTGTGAACCTGTACTGGTACAGGTTTGAGATATCAGTCCCCCTGGCACAACCAACCAGGAGCAAACAGTAGGCAGTAGGCAGTAGGCAGTAAGCAATAAGCACTAAGACGTAGGGACAGACCTTAAGGTCTGTCCCTTTCCCCTCTAAAAAGAGGGGAGAGAGGGGTGTGTGGTTCAGCAGGTCTCTAGACCCATCCTCGTGGCCCGGGTGGGCTATCCGGACCATGTGCCGTTCTCTGTATAATTGACCTTAAGGAGACACAATCCCTTGGCAGGTACAGTTGGGCCTGCGAGCGAACGGTCCCTGGCCTCCACCACTCCCTTGAACTCCGCCAGGTCCATCTTCCCACTCCCCACCAGGAGGAGCGTCCCGACGATACCCCTTATCATCTTGTGCAGGAAACCGTCCGCCTCTATAAAGAAGTGGATATACCTCTTAGTCTTGGAGTCCATTGATCCGCCTGAGGCGGACAATGGATAATGCCCGGCGACGTTTGCCTCAGGCGGACTGGACTCCAAAATCTCAAGGGATTTTATAGTACGGACGGTATTCTCTTTATTGTGGGCCTCCACGCAGAAGGCCCTGAAGTCGTGCCTCCCTAATAGATGTTGGGCGGCCTCTTTCGTCCTCTCTACGTCCAGGGGATAAGGGAAGTGGTAGTAAAAATTCCTGTTTATGGCCCTGGGTACGGGGTCATTCAGGATGGTGTAGCGGTAGACCTTGCTTTTGGCATGGAATTGGGCATGGAACTCCTCGGCTACCTCCCCGGCGGAGCGTACGACAATCTCTCTTGGCAGGTAATAATTAAGGGCAGGCACGAGTCTCTCCGCAGGCAATCTGGAAGAGGTCTTAAAGTTTGCCACCTGGCCCAGGGCGTGTACCCCTGCATCAGTCCTGGAGGCACCGTATACCACCACCCATTCCCCTGTAATCTTGTGGATGGCCTCCCTTAGGCAGGCCTGGATGGTGGGGAGGGCCCCTTCTACTATAGCCCTGGAATCATTAGTAAAAGATTCTTCGCTTCGCTCAGAATGACAGGAAGGAGGCCGGGGGTGGCTTTTATTGTCACCCTGAGCGGAGCGAAGGGTCTCATCTCCGACTCTTAGTCTCTGTTCCTGCCAGCCTGAGAAGTTTGTGCCATCGTATTCAATCAGGAGCTTGATGTTACGCATGCAACGAAGTAATAAATCAGGCGTGTACCCGTAACTGCACCAGCCTCTCCGCTATCTGCACGGCGTTCAAGGCGGCGCCCTTGCGGAGGTTGTCGCTGACTACCCAGAGGTTTAGTCCGTTCTCTATGGATAAATCCTCACGTATCCGTCCCACGAAGGTCTCGTCGCGTCCTGCGGCAAGGGTGGCAAGGGGGTAGTGTTGCTTCTGGGGGTCGTCATAGACTACTACCCCTGGCGCCCTGGAGAGTATCTCCCTGGCCTCTTTTGCCGTGAGTTTCTTCTCTGTCTCTATATTCACCGACTCGCTGTGTCCCCTCACCACGGGGACCCTGACGGTGGTGGCCGTGACCCTTATGGACTGGTCGCCCATAATCTTCTTGGTCTCATCTATCATCTTCATCTCTTCCGAGGTGTAGCCATTGGGTAAAAAGGCATCAGCTTGGGGTATCTGGGGGATACAGTTGAAGGCAATCTGATGAGGGAATAGCTTCCTCTTGTATTTTCTTTCGTTGAGGATGGCCTCGGTCTCCTCCTCCAGTTCTAAGATGGCCTCCCAGCCGGCCCCGGATACGGCCTGATAGGTGGATACCACCACCCTCTTTACCCTGGCGGCGTCATGTATGGGCTTGAGGACCAGTACCATCTGTATGGTGGAGCAGTTGGGGTTGGCGATAATGCCTTTGTGTCGGGGTATCTCCTCCGGGTTAACCTCTGGCACTACCAGGGGTACACCCTCGTCCATCCTGAAGGCGCTGGTGTTGTCTACGGCCACCGCTCCAGCCCGTACGCAGTGGGGCACGAAGGCCCTGGAGACAGAGGCTCCTGCACTAAAGAGGGCTATTTCTACCCCGTTGAAAGACTCCGGGGTCAGTTCCTTTACCGTGACCTCTTTTCCTTTAAAAAATAGGGTCTTCCCGGCAGAACGTCTGGAGGCGAGGAGGTGAAGGCCCTTGATTGGGAAATTTCTCTCCTCCAGGATACGTATCATTTCTGTGCCTACTGCCCCTGTTGCCCCCACTATTGCCACATTGACTGCCATTTCTGTTTTCTCCTATGTAGGGGCAATTCCCGCCTGAGGCGTCCTCCCGAGGCGGACTTTCAGGATTTT
>JASEHG010000244.1 GCA_030018855.1 Candidatus Brocadiaceae bacterium | reverse complement strand
ATCCGCCTCAGGCGGGAATTGCCCCTACTCCAGGGCACCGGGTGCAGGGGCAGGCTTTATGCCTGCCCTTTTAGTTGTCCTACCCCTCTTCACTCCGGGGGTGCGGTGTAGGGGCAGGTTTTACGCCTGCCCTTTAAGTGTCCATCAAGCCCTATATCTCCCCCTTCTATAGTAAAGCTAATGGCCCCTAATTCAGAGGTGGAGAGGACCTTCCCCAGGCGGGAAGTACGGGAATAGTAGTAATCCAGATTCTTTCTCTCCGTACTCACCGCCACATACTCAGGGGAAACCCTCTCCAGAAACTTATCCAGATTCGGGCTATAACTCCCGTGATGAGGGGCCACCACTATCTCGGCCCCTATCTCAGCCCCAGAGGCAATAAGCCTCCCTATGGCCTGGCCCTCTATATCACCGCACAGCAGTACGGAGCGCCCTTGATAATCTACACGCAACACACAGGAGGCATCGTTGGCAGAGAACCTACTGCTGTCCTGCGGAGGGTTCAATACCGTCACCCCTGCCCCACCAAACCCCTTTAATTCTACGCCCTCCTGAATTACCTCCACCGTTATCCCCCTGGACTTAATAAAATCAATCAGTGGTCTACCCTCCTCTGAAGGGAGGAGGTGGTCATTTACCAGTACCCTCCCCACACGAAACTTCTCCATAAGAAGAGGCAGGGCATTAAAGTGGTCTGCATCCTCATGAGACACTACCACAAGGTCAATCTCCTTGACTCCCTCTTGCCAGAGGAAGGGTGCTATCACGTGACGGCCCACGTCAAAATAACCCCTGGTCCCGGCGTCGTAGAGCATCGTCCTCCCATTAGGAAACCTTACAAAGACACAACTTCCATGTCCCACGTCCAATACAACAACCTTCATAGAATTTCTGTCCCAGAGGGGTATCTCACTGTAGACATAGACGTTTACCGCCAGGAGGAGTGCACCTGCTACATAAGACAATCTCACACCGATACCCTTCACCAGTAAGGCCAGGACCGCCGAAACATAAAAAACCATAAGCCATGGCCAGGAGGGAGAGGGGCCATAAACATAGGTAAAGGGCACGGATGCAACGCAGGAGATTATGTCCTTCATAAAGACGTCCACCGCCTCCGCAAGATGGGCAATGGGAAAGGCCGCCGTAACTGACAGTTGTCCTAAGATAGAGAGGCAAAAGCCGCTGATGGTGAGTATCCACACAAGGGGGAAGAGCAAGAGGGTTAGTACGGCCCCCCATGGAGAAAAGAGGTGGAAATAATACAAGACCAGGGGAGAGATGGCTACCCATGCACCTATAGACCCACAAAGGGCCTTTCTGAGGTAAACCCAGACCGTCCGTAACCTCCGGCGTTCCTCAGGGACCTGAAGCCTCTCCACCAGGAGAGAAGGACCCCAGAACAGTGATTCTATACGGGCCTCCAGATAAACCAGGCCCAGAAACCCCGCCAGAGAGAGTTGAAACCCTGGATTAAACAGGTCTGCGGGATTAAAAAGGAGTGTCGCCAGCACCGCAGCAGAAATCCCGCTAGGCAGGTCCCACTCCCTCTTCACCAGCAAGGAACCATAACAAAAGACCGCCAGGAAGGTGGCCCTGAGTACCGGTGGCTCAAAACCCGTCAGGAGGGCGTACAGCACTGCCGCAGCCATTACTATAGGGGCAATATGCCTCCTGGGGATTCTTAAGAGGAAGAGAAAGAAATGGATGGTAACCACTATCATCCCCACCTGCATACCGCTAATGGCCAGGAAGTGATAGGTGCCCGTCTTGCGGAACTCATCCAGCACCTCCCTGGGCATCTCCTCCCTCTCCCCCCATACTAGCCCAGCCATGGTAGCGGCACTGCCAGGCAGGGCTGAGCGGGCTATCCCTGCCTCCAGCCTCTCCTTCAGAAAATATACGGTACTAAAGAAGGCATTTCCTTGCCCGCCGGCAAGAATTTTTACATTCTGCCCCTCTTCCACACTGGCAATGGCCCTTATGGCAGGCATCCTTCCCTGGAGATAGCCCTCATAATTCATCTGCCCCGGGTTCCTGGACCCTGGAGGGGCATAAACCTTCCCCAGAAACTCCACCATCTGGCCATATCCAAACGGGGTATCCGGGGGATTGTATACCCGCACCTGCACCACCCCCCCTGCCCTGTGCCATCCGGACCGCCCTTCTACCGCCTTTACCCTCAGGAGGAACTGGCACCGCTTCGTGTCCCCCCTTGCACCCTTCCATGGAAGGATAGAGGAAGTCATGGTCTGGGTAAAGGAGGGTTCAATCACCACCCCCCTTAGCCGCATAAGGACCCTCTCCTCACTAACCAGGCGCCCAATGTCCGCATCGCTAAAAGAATAAAAGCGAATATGGTGGTAGGCCACCCCTGACACTAAGGAAAGGGATAGACAGCAAGCCATACATACAGGGCCCACATAGAGACGACCCGTACCACCCTCACCCAGGAGGAATACCAGGGCCCAACACGCCACTAATGCCCCAAGGACAAGACCTAGAAGGAGCAACAGGCTGGGCACAAGCAAACCGTCCAGGAATATACCGCTAGCAAAGGCAAGGACAATAAAGAGGAGTGGACGGTGTCTCATGGCTAATGCCCCATTTTATGTTGTTTATAAACGTGGGCAGTATGGGTTAAAGGAAAAGGAATTGGAAATTGTAAATTTTAAATTTAAAATTTCTAATTTACAATTTAATGTGTTTCTACTCC
>JASEHG010000243.1 GCA_030018855.1 Candidatus Brocadiaceae bacterium | reverse complement strand
ACTCAGCATTGGCGACGTACAAGGTCTTGCCGTCAGGGGTGCATGCGGCGTATTCAGGCTGAACCTCTACGGCCACTTCCCCTACAACCTTCTGGGACTTGGCGTCTACAAAGGTGACGCTGTGACCAGACTGGTTGACTATAAATAGGGTATTGCCGTCAGGTGAGGTGGAAATATGGAAAGGTGATGTGCACTCCGTCTTTACACGGGTCCCCTGAACGAAACCCGCATAGGTGGTTTGGGCAAGGACAAGGCTGAGGATTGTAGCCCCCAGTATCCCCACCAGCAATCTGCTTCTATTCATCTACTAACCCTCCTCCGACTTGTGATAGAACCTCGCCACAGGCAAATTCGCCTACGGCGTAATAAGAAACCATCAAAGGACTTCACTAACCCTGGTGTGGACAAGTACCCGACTTGGTGCACTCTGTTTTAAGAGGCTTACCACACGTGGGGCAGTTGCCAGGATTTTCTATCTGTTCCTCGTAAGCACCCGCTACCAAGGTGTGACCTGTACCTGGCTCGTCAGAGCTGTGCCCGTCTGGACACTTAAATACGACTTTGGCGAGATCCTTCTTGCTCTCTGTATCGTCGCCGTCATCCTCACACACCCCACCGAGCTTAAGCAGTTGCGCCTTATTATAACACTTGCCGCACCGGATGCAGAAGTAGCCCGATTTCTGGCAAGCCCAGCAGGATGGTAAATTCATGTGGGGGTTCTTCTCCCCCTTGTGTTTCTCCCAGTCCCATACGTACTGCTGATTTTTGCAGTCCGGGAACTCACTCACCATCTTGCAGGCATCACACCAGAACTTTTTAAAGACCTGAACTGGCTTGCAGGGCTGGCCTTCTGCAGAGGCTAGCGGGGCGAGCAACCCAAGTAGGAAGAACACTACTAAGCAAGTTAAGCCGTATCGCTTCACTCTTCTTCACCCCCCTTCTTTCTAAGCTTTTTATTTTTCCCAGGCAGTTTTAGAGGCAGACCTTCTTTACACTTACTCGTACCAGGCAAAAAATTATACACGACGGATTGAATATGTCAACAAGTTTTTTGAAATTCCAGCACCTCTTCAGGCGCTAGCCGTAAAACCCTGGATTCTAAATGTTTACACCTACTACCTCCAGGCCTAAATAAGGTCTAGGATAAGGGAAGACACCATTAAGCTAGTAAGCATTAACCCTATCAGGAGTAAAGGCACTGCTACAATCTTGGATAGTAGCGATAGGGTTGGGTTAGGCGGCACACGGTAGGTCTCCAGGATACCTGCCTCCAGGAGCCTTTTGTACTGCGTGGGCCTCTCGTGCTGTAGTTCTTCCCCTGACACCCTGCCGGTGAACATGGCCTCGTCCACAGGGACCCTGTCCGGAAGAAGATGGGTATGGATGAAGTGTATAGTGAAGACAAAGGCGGCGGCCAGTATGGCCTCATAACGATGGGCTACGAGGGCTATGTCCATCACCCATCCCGGAAATGCTATAGAGAAGGTGGTAGGGAACCAGAGCATGAAACCGGTAACGGCCATAACTATGGTACCCCACATGAGGGAGAGGTACTCAAATTTCTCCCAGTATATCCAGCGGTCAAAGGCGGGTCTTGGACCAAAACCCAGTAGCCACTTTACGTCTGCCAGGACGTCCACCACGTCTCTAGGCTGTAGCATTATTGACTCTACCCCCCACATTATCTTTGCCCCTTCCCCTTTCCTCAGCACTATATTGGAGACGTAGGCAAAGTGGAGGAATGCGCAGAGGAAGGTCATCCCAGCACATATCCGATGGATATAACCACAGGTGGGGTATCCTCCCAGCAGGGTGTAGAGCCACCTTGCCCAATCTTGTCCCTGGAAGGCAAGGGGCATACCTGTCAGGACTAATCCAAAAAAGCTTATGATGAGGAGGAGATGGCTGACTCTGTGGAAAAGAGTAAATCTAAGATAGAGTTTTTCTTCCTTCTTAGTGGCCATGGCCATCCTCTCCCTTTCTCTCGTCCTGGAGTATCCTGAACCACATTAGCAAGGAATGGGTACCAAAGGCAGTGAACGTGAATCCGATTATGCCCATGTACATCAAGAAGATGAGCATGAGATAGCTCTGTGGGTCGGAGGCAATTTTCTTCAAGTCCCTGTCTTTTAAGGATTTGAGCAGGTCTTTGTACAGCTCTGGCCGCTTGAATTTGGGGTGGGCCACGTGTTTAACAAATTTCTGGTCAGCCCCTTTATGGCACTTGTTACAGGTCTCTACTATGTGTTTCTTTCCCACCTGGGAGGCAGGGTCTTCACTCTTTAATATCTCATGCCCTCCATGACAATCCGAACAATTGGCTACGTCAGTATTGCAGTACCCCAGGGAGGCGAGTTGTCCATGGAGGTTAGTGCAATAGGTGAGTTTGTATTCCTCGTGGCACCCCGAGCACATCTGGTTTATCTGGCCCCTGTGGAAGGGGTCATCCTTCACTGGGGTCTCGCGCATTGAATTCTGCCCTATGTGGCACTCCTTACAGGTAGGGGGACTTCTCTTTTTCTCCTTCTCCTTTTCCTTCATGTGCTCCACGTGACTGCCTTCCAGGTAGGAGGCCCCTGGGTCATCGTGGCAGAAGGTTACGCAGTCCACGGGCTGGAGTAATGCGGCATGTTCCCCGTAAACACCCGACAGGTCCTGGTGACAATCTGTACACGTGAACCCTTCCTTGGAGAGGCCATGGGCGGAGTGCATGAAGG
>JASEHG010000242.1 GCA_030018855.1 Candidatus Brocadiaceae bacterium | reverse complement strand
TTTGTGCCGTACCTTCCTGGGTATGAGGATGACAGACCCCTCTTTTACATGATAACGGGTACCATCCAGGATAACTATACCCTGCCCCTTCTTGACGTGAATCATCTCATCGTGGTCTTTGTGGTAATGGGTAGGAATCTCTATCCCCTGCCTTACCACCATCATCTGGACCGTTGAATATTTGGTGTCCGCTACTGGTACCGCCTTTACCTTCTCCACCTCCGCCATTGGATACTCTGCCATCAGTTTATCCATCTCAAGGACTGTAGGTACGTATATATCCGGGAACTTAGTGGGATGCTTAAGTTCGTCTACGATGGCGGGGTCAAGGATGTTCCTCCCGCAACCACAGAGTAGAAAGAGAAAGGTTAAATAAGTAAGGTATTTCGCCACCGTTCTGCAGGAATTTTAACAGACGTGGCCATAATTGGCAAGGCGTATTCGCAGGAAGGGCTTTTTGAAAGGCGGTAACCGAAGGGCTACCAATTATTGATGTGGCTTGCTAAAAACGAATGTCCAATAGGGGAATGTAACTTTCCAGTACTAGCGAAACACTGCCCCTTTAGTTTGCTTTGCCCCCAACTTCCGGCACTCCTTGCAGGGCCTTTGTCCCGACGGATTTACCTCCCTACCTCAGGAATACGGGGCCTAAAGCACCCTCAAGGACGTATGCTACGACTAGCCACGTTGTGCATAGTATGGAAAAGCCGAGGTATTCTGGTGCCTTCTCGCCCCTGGCCTTGGAGGTATAGTAGATGGCCGTACATGCCAGACATAGGGTGATTACCTCCAGGGCAAGTGCGTCTTCGTCGCCCTTAGTCTTCACTAAACCAAAAAGGGAAATCTCAGTTACGTCTTCCAGGATTTCTAATACGATTACCAGCCAGAGGAACAGTTTAGCCCTGCCTAGTAGGTTGACCTTATGGGTGTTCTTTGCCTTTATCAGAAAGCCAAGGGCCAGGCAAGTGACTACCAGGGCGCTCAAATCAAACGCCATGTCTATAAAAACTCGCATGTCTTTTTGTCTCCAGTGAGTTCTTGTGAAGGTGCTATTTTGTTGGGGGCTTCCGGCACTCCTTACAGAGACCTTGTATCTGGAGGCGGTGGGATTCGGGGAGGAATTGGTACTGCTGGCAGACGGCGTCCTGGAGGCGTTCTAGCTCTTCATCGGTGAATTCTATAATCTTACCACAGCCTGAACATACCAGGTGGTCGTGATGTTCATTTTCGTGGACGTGTTCGTAGTGGGAGTGTTTTTCGCCGAAGATTACCTCTCTGAGGAGGCCGCATTGAACCAGGAGGCTCAGGGTGCGGTATATGGTGGCCTTGGAGACCCTTTCGCCGCTCTGGCGGATGTCCAGTAGCAGGTCTTCGGCCTCAAAGTGCTTGTGGCTCTTGAAGACCCAGTTCAGGATGGACTGTCTCTCGGGGGTAAACTTAAGCCCTTTGGACTGCAGGTATTCCTGGAATTTTCGTTCATGGGACAGGTCCTTGCCTGGAATGACCCTCCCAGGCCCTCCGCTACGCTCAGAAGGGGTGCCCCCCCCACCTTGTAATGGCTTCCTGGACATGGTCTTTTAATAAAAAAACCCGCCCAGAGGCGGGTCATAAGAAAAATCCCGGCAGTGACCTACTCTCCCAGCAGTTAGCTAGTACCATCGGCGCCAGAGGCTTAACTGCCGTGTTCGGAATGGGAACGGGTGTTTCACTCCAGCTATGGCCACCGGGAAAAACTATTGTCAAACGAGATAGCCGCAAGGAAAAGCGACACAAGTAAATGGGCAATTAAGCACCTCGGCAGATTAGTACCAGTCAGCTAGTGTGTCGCCACACTTACACCTCTGGCCTATCAACCTCGTAGTCTACAAGGTGCCTTACTCTCTTAAAGAGATGGGATACCTAATCTTGGGGAGGGTTTCACGCTTAGATGCTTTCAGCGTTTATCCCGTCCGGACATAGCTACCCAGCTGTGCCGTTAGCACGACAACTGGTACACCATAGGTCCGTCCATCCCGGTCCTCTCGTACTAGGGACAGAGCCCCTCAAGTATCCAACGCCCACAACAGATAGGGACCGACCTGTCTCACGACGGTCTAAACCCAGCTCGCGTACCGCTTTAATCGGTGAACTCCCGAACCCTTGGGACCTTCTCCAGCCCCAGGATGCGATGAGCCGACATCGAGGTGCCAAACCTCCCCGCCGCTATGGACGCTCGGGGGAGATCAGCCTGTTATCCCCAGAGTACCTTTTATCTGATGAGCGATGGCCTTTCCACACAGCACCACCGGATCACTAGGCCCTGCTTTCACACCTGCTCGACACATTAGTCTCGCAGTTAAGCTCCCTTATGCCCTTACGCTCAACGTGCGGTTGCCAAGCGCACTGAGGGAGCCTTGGGGCTCCTCCGTTACCGTTTGGGAGGAGACCGCCCCAGTCAAACTGCCCGCCTATCACTGTTTCGGGCCCGGATTAACGGCGCCCGGTTAGGACCTTAACATAGGAAGAGTGGTATTTCAACGGCGACTCCATCCGCCCTAGCGAGCGGACTTCTCAGTCTCCCACCTATCCTACACATCCTGTGGCAAAGCCCAATGATAGGTTACAGTAAAGGTTCACGGGGTCTTTCCGTCTTGTTGCGGGTACGTGGCATCTTCACCACGACTACAGTTTCGCCGAGTCCCTCGTTGAGACAGTGCCCAAGTAGTTACGCGTTTCATG
>JASEHG010000241.1 GCA_030018855.1 Candidatus Brocadiaceae bacterium | reverse complement strand
CGACTTTTGCAAAGGTCTTATAGCGTTAAAAGCGAGGGAATAACTATTGCCCATGTTTACATACTCTAAAAAGTGTTTGTTCTTCTTTCTTGTCTTTATCTTGCTTTCCACGTTCCTCTCTGCAGAAGAGGATGCCAAGATATGCCCCAGGTGCTACAGGAGTTATCCTGCCGAGAGTAACTTCTGTCCCGCAGATGGAGAGAGGCTCACTACGGCAGTTACAAAGCTGGTGTGTCCCAGGTGTGGTAAAAGAAGTGAATCCGGGGAGAAGTTCTGCCCGCAGGACGGGGAGAAGCTGGTACAGGAAGGAGATGAAGGGGCAGAGAAGAAGAGGTTAGAGGCCCTGAGACATTACGAGGAAGGGAACCGGCTGAGCGAACAAAAGGAATACGACAGGGCCCTGGAAGAATACCTGGAGGCAGAAAAGCTGTGCCCGGACTTCCCCGAAGTCCACTACAATATAGGTTGGGTATACGGCAAGCTAGGGGCCGCAGAAGAGGCGGTAAAATACCTTAAAAAATACATAAGCCTTAAACCCCAGGCAGAAGATACCACCGATGCGCTCGTCTATATAAACGTCCTCCAGAGAGGTATTGAGACGTCGCAAAAAATGGCGATGTCCGTACAGCGTAGAGATAAGGCCATGAAAGATTCCCTGGCTAAGGACAAAGAGAGGTGGGACATGGTACTGGTGGATGCCGGGGAGTTCATCATGGGGATGGAGGGACAGAGGGACGATAGTTACCCCGAACACAAGGTCTATCTCCCGGCATTCTACATTGACCGCTACGAGGTAACCAACGCCCAGTACTATGAATTCCTGGAGTACATAAAAAAGACGGGTGACCACAGTAAATGTCACAAGGATGAACCTGCCGGTAAAGACCATACCCCCAGGAACTGGGAAGACAGCTACTATGATAATCCAGACTTCCCGGTTACCAGGATAGACTGGTACGACGCCTATGCCTATGCGGCCTGGGCGGGCAAGCGGCTCCCTACGGAGGCAGAGTGGGAGAAGGCGGCAAGGGGGCCTAGCGGTAACCGCTTCCCCTGGGGGACCGAGTGGAATCCAGAAAACTGTAATATAGGAGGAGAACAGAAGTCCGTGGGGAGTTATCCACAAGGCGTCAGCCCCTATGGTTGCCATGATATGGCAGGCTCTGTGGCAGAATGGGTAGCCGATTGGTATCACCCTGAGTACTACGAGACGAGTCCAGCAATTAGTCCCCAGGGTCCGGAGAGCGGGTTGAGAAGGGTTGTCAGGGGTGGCTCACGCTTTGGCAGGGGATTCCTGCTCCGTTCCGCCGCCCGCAAGAGCGAAATACCTAACGTCCACAACCAGGCCGTAGGACTGCGTTGTGCCAAGAACCCTTCTTAGGGAGTAGGGGGTAGGGAGTAGAGCAGGGAGTAGGGATTAGGGAGTAGGGAGTAGAAACATAAAATTTGAAATTTGGCATTTGGGTTTTGATTGCTACCCCCTATCCCCTACCCCCTACTCCCTAATCTAAAGCTATGGGAATACTGTCCAGGATACTAGGCCCCAGGGGGCTAATCCCCTTTGAGAGGGAGACGCCCCAGCGTCAACGCTGGCACAGTGCCCAGGGCAAGTTTGTACGGGAAGTGGTCTTTGGCATGAACGACGGCATGGTGGAGACCCTGGGGTTCGTAACGGGGGTCTTCGGGGCAGTGGCTTCCAGCAAGATTATAGTCATCACCGGCCTTGCCCAGGTACTGGCAGGCGCCATCTCCATGGGCCTGGGGGCCTACCTCTCCCAGAAGTCCTTCGCCGAATTCTACGCCAGGGAGGAGGAGACGGAAAAGGGAGAGATGAAGACGACCCCGGAAGAGGAGCGAGCGGAGATAAGAGACATCTTCAGGAAGAGGGGGTTCCAGGGGAAAGAACTGGAGATAGTGGTCAGGAGGATAACCTCCAACCCGGAGGTCTGGTTGCAGACCATGATGGAGCAGGAATTGGGTCTCACCAAAGAGGGCCATACCGCCCCTTTAAAGTCTGGACTGGTTACGGGTCTCGCCTATTTTATCGGGGCAATCCCCCCGCTGACCCCTTATTTTTTCTTCAGTGGCCTCAAATCCTTCTTCCTCTCCATATCCCTCTCGCTGATCTTCTTGTTCGTAGTGGGCAGTATCAAGGGCCGCTGGATTGGGAAGGATTGGTGGTGGAAGGGGCTTGAGATGGTCGGCCTTGGGGGAGGGGCAATAGTCGTTACTTACTCTATCGGCAAGGTCATCTCTTTAGTCTTTGGCGTCCAGCCTTAATTATCCTCCAGACACCTTACTACTTATGAGGCTTCTGAAAAAGTCTAACGGTTTTCTTAAGTTCTCCCCCTCCCTCGAGGGGAGGGGGAAGGGGGAGGGTGATGTAGGGGCACGTTGCAACGTGCCCCTACCAGGCAATTCACAATCACCCCCACCCCGCCTGAGGCGGATTTTCAACAAATACAACCCTCTTTTTCGCCTTGACAATGGGGATAGGTTCATGTCAAATTGTTTAGGCCGTATAATACATATTAGGTCTACAAAAGAAATGGTGAAGCCGCGTAAAGCGCTTGTTTCGAAAAAGCGAACAATTCTTATGTATTCGGAGCTTTGGCACGCATCCCGTTGCGTGCTTGAAGCAGGCATACGCGAACAACGAGGCTCCTCGTGGCAGTTTGTAGGGTGCGTCTTTAGACGCACCATTTATTGTTTTGGTGCGTTTCA
>JASEHG010000240.1 GCA_030018855.1 Candidatus Brocadiaceae bacterium | reverse complement strand
CAGATTCTTCGCTTCGCTCAGAATGACACACAGCGTTGGGATGACTTTTTCAGAGGTTTCATTTTACAACTACGCTTATGTTCCATTAGGGTATCCTGACCCATACGTTCTCCACCACGACCATGCCTAAAAGAGAGACTAGCCCCAGCAGGGTGGGGTAAAAGTAGAGGTCTTTCTTTCTGGTAGTCTTTTCCAGAAAGAGTTTGTCCCTCTCTATGGCATCTACCTCCCTGTATAGCCCCTCCACCTCGCCGTATATGGTATCGGGAGGGAGGCTTGTCCAGATAGCCCTGGCATCTAATGCCTCGTATTGTCTCTTGAGTCCTTCTGCCCCTTCTACCTTGAGGTATCTCCCCCCCGTGGCGGCCACCCCGTTACGGAGGTCGGCTATCCTCCTGGCGGCCTGCTCTGGTTCTACGCCCGTCTCCGCCGAGGGCTCCACGGCCACTACGTATACCCTGATGCCCAGGCGGCTGGCCAGCTTCAGGGGTTTGGTGGGGTCTATGCCGACGTTATATATGCCGTCCGTGAAGAGCACGATTACACGGTTCTTCTTGATGCCTAGCCGCTTGGCCAGTCTGAGGGCATAGTCCCCCAGTTGCGGGGTTTTAAGACTATCTCTGATTTTATTAATCTCAAACTCCTTGCCCATGTCTCCTTCCACAAGTGCCATGATAGAGGTAAAAAGCCCCTCCCCGATGGCCGTCTGGAAACCTGCCTGGGAGGCCTGTATCCTGTCCAGGGAGTTTTCCAGCAGGGTGTACTCCCTGGTGGGTAACACCACCAGGGCGGCATCCGTACCGAAGATGGTTATGCCCGTAAGGTCGTTAGGGCGTCTCTTGATGAAGTCCTTTATCACACCCTTGACCATCTCAAGTGCATGGCCTGTCATACTGAAGGAGGTATCTACGGCCAGTATCATCTCCAGGCCCTGAGTGGTAAGCTCCGTCTCCTGGAGTTCAGATTGCGGGTGACATAACCCCAGGATGGTGAAGGCAACCGCCATGAACCAGAAGAACCCCGGAAGCCTGACGAGCAATGCCTTAAACGGCGTTAGCCGTGGCAGGGCCCTTATGCTGGAATAACCCAGGTAACTCCTGCCGCTAAAGACCTTCAGGAGGAGATACAAGAAGGGTATAAGTAATAGTAACCAGGGGTTACCAAGGGTCACTTTAACACCTCAATCTGTTTCAAGAGTCCTTCTATGCCGTTAAATACCTCTTCCAGTCTGTTTTTCTCCAGACGCCCCCCAAAGATCAGCCTGTCCAGGGTATTGAGTACCTCTCCGGCTCCCGGGGACAACTCCCTGGGTAAGACTTCAAGGAGTTGGGCGGTGGAGAGAGAAAGGGAACGTTCCCTGGGGAGCCCGGCAAGAGAGCCGAGGTAATACCTGAGGGCCTTATCTAGTCCCTCTATGTCTTGCCCCATCCCTTCAGGGGTATCACTGGCCCGTATAGCTGAGAGGAGGGAGCTTAACTGGGCCCGGGCTACCTCGGGGGTCTCTACGGGCCTTTCCTGGATAGGGAAGAGGCTGTCTTTGACCCTCTGAAGCCCTACCTGACCGAAGAGGAAGAGGAGCATGGTAACCCCAAGGAGTATTGGCACGTACCCGTAGGCGTAGAGTTCCGCCCTGCGGTAAGAGATTGGACCCTTTACGCCCTCCAGTGGGACGTCCACCGTCTTTAGTAGCTTATTGATGACTATGGGTATCGGAGGGGTCCTTATCTCTTTGGTCTCTATGGTCCCCTTCTTGGTCTGGCCCGGTTTGTAGTAGTAAAGAGAAAGCTCTGGTATCTCATACTTCCTTTCCCCTCCCAACTCATATATGGAGAGGGCATAATCTAGGGTAGTCTTTTGGAGGTGGGGGGTCTGGGTCTTCCGATAGCTTGTACTTAAGAGGGTAAACGGCTCAAAGCTGGGCCTTTCAAGGTTTTTCAGGATCACCTCCGTATCTTTTTCGTGGAGGATGGTGAGGTTGTAATGGATTATATCCCCGGTCTCTACGACGTCCCTATCTACGTGGGCCTGGGCTATTATGGGGACCTTTCTGACCACCACCGGTGAGGAACTGGCCTTTCCCGTCCTCTTTTCCACCTCATCTACGTAGGAGATGGCGAAAGAGGGTACTATGTATTCCCCTTCTTTTGCCCCCTCGGGCAGGGAAAGGAGGTACTGCACGACGCGGAAGTCCCGCTCGTTCTCAAATATCTGCCGCTCCCCTATCGTAACCTTCTCCACCTTGAATGGGGACATATCCATCTTTTCCAGCTCTTCTAAGACCACGTTTATGCCCAGCCGCCAGATGACCTGTACGGTGAGGAGCAGGGTCTTGCCTGTGACTAACCTCTGGGTGCTGGGGTAGACCCATATCTCCACGGGCCTCTCAGTGGTAGGTACCTCTACGGCCGGTTTCTCCAGGCCAGGGGCGCTGGGGCCGTATTGCCCAAAACTCTCCGTAGGAAACAGGAGACAGGATGCAAATAATAGGGAACAGGCTACAAATAACAGGGCGCAGGATACAGGGAAAAAGATTTTTACCTGTTCCCTGTTTCCTGTCCCCTGTTTCCTGTCTCCTGTAGCCTGTCCCCTGTTCCCTCTCTCCCTCATCTCCTTGCCCTCCTGCGCCTGGCCCTCTGCTCGAAAAAGTTGGAGAATTTTTCTACCCAGGCCTCTGTCCCCTCGTGGGTGCCGATAGTCAAGTAGTCCAGCCCAAGCCGTATAAAAAGTTCTACGGGGAAGAGGTCTCTCTGGAGAGGGG
>JASEHG010000023.1 GCA_030018855.1 Candidatus Brocadiaceae bacterium | reverse complement strand
AGCAAGCTCGCACGCTAAAACGTGCCAGACAGGCTGGCACGCTACAACTTGCACGACAATTTAGTGTTTCCCTGTAGCGTGCGAGCTTGCCTCGCACGCTGAAACGTGCCAGGCGAGTTTTTCCCCGTATCGGTTCTGCGTGCCAGTGTAGCGTGCGAGCTTGTCTCGCACGCTACATACAAGGTTAAAATCATTCAATCGGGTCTAATGTCTCAGAATAAGGCCAGTCCTCCCAGTAACCAGCTAATCCTTTCCTCACAGGATTTTCTAAGATATATAATGCTATGCGATTTAAATCTTCTTCCTTACGTACAATGTGGTCATAAAAATACCTCTGCCACAGCTTGCCCTGCCCACCGTTACTATTGTATGAACGGGCCGTTAAACTTTTAAACCGCTGAATAATTTCTGAAACAGTCAATCCGCTATCACCGGGGGCCAACAGTAAATGGACATGGTCTGGCATAATACAATAAACATATATTTTGAAAAGATATTTCTCTCTTAATTGTTTTAAACATTTCGCAACATCATTAGCAAGGGCACCTTGCAGGAGGGGCGTTTCTTCTTTCACGCATAAGGTGAGAAAGTAAGCACGGTCTGTTGAATAGTCAAAACCTTTGAGTCTTAGGGACCTGTTCTTACCATAGGTTTTGTAGTAAGCAGGTTTCATTTTCTTATTTACAATCAGCGCACCAGCTTGTCTCGCACGCTGAAACGTGCCAGGCGAGCTGGCACGCTACATATTCTTACTGCGTGCCTGTGTAGCGTGCGAGCTTGTCTCGCACGTCTTTTCCCCGTATCGGTTCTGCGTGCCAGGCAAGCTGGCACGCTACAACCACAGGACAAACCAAAAATCCCATTGTCCATTGACTGCGCCAATGGACTCCAAAATTACCTCCCCAACGGGAGGCTCTCCCGATAGACGGGCAGTTTTATCCTAAAGGTCGTACCCCTGCCTACCTCCGAATCCACCTCAATGCTACCCCTGTGGGACTGGATTGTCAATTGGGAGATGGACAGCCCCAGCCCCGTCCCCCTCCCCACCGGCTTGGTGGTGAAGTAGGGGTTGAAGATGTAGGGTAGGTCCTTTTTATTGATCCCACAGCCTGTATCCTGGATGGCTACTTCCACCTTACCCTCCCTGGCAAGGTGCTCAGTCCTGACGGTCAGGGTGCCCCCCCCTGCCATGGCGTCTATGGCATTAGAGATGATATTCATAAATACCGTCTCCAGTTGACTGTGACTCCCAAGTACCCTGGGGGCCGTAGGGGAGAATTCTCTTACGAGCTGTATCTTCATGAGTTTAATCTGAGGGACCACCACGCTCAGGACGTGCTCTATGGTCTCGTTTAGGTAGACAGGCTGTTTCTCTGGTTTGGGCAGGCGGGCTATACTGAGGAGGTCTTTCACCACGGTGTTACAACGTTTGGCCGCCTCCTTTACCTCCGTGAGGTGGTTCTTAAGGTCCGGGTAAGCGGCACAGTCCTTGACCTCTTCTATCTTTTTGAGGAGTACGTCTACGTACATGTTTACCCCTGACAGGGGGTTATTTATGGAGTGGGCTATCCCGCTGGAGAGGTGTCCGATGGCGGCCATCTTCTGGGACTGCATCAACTGCATCCTGGAATCTTCCAGGTCCCTTTCTGTCTTCCTACGGGCGGTAATATCCCTTATCACCTCAATGGCGTTGGTTACCGTACCGTCAGGCTCTGCAAATGGGAAGGCATGCACCTCGTAAATGATACCTTCGGGGGTCTCTTCCTCTTTAGAGTGATACCTGTTTTCCTCAACAGCCTTCATACTAACACATAAATCGCACTCCGTCTCCCTCCCCCAAAGGGTATAGCAGGGGCGCTCAAGACCACGCGGAAAAAGGGTCTGGAGGGGTTTATTTTGCAGGAATACCTTATGGGTCCTGGGATTTACAACCCTTACGTAAAAGCCTATATTACCCAGCACGTCGTTGAGGAATCTGCGGCTCGCCGAAATCTCCTTTATCTGGGCCCTAATAGTCTCCATGTCTTTTTTAATAAGCTCTGCCATGGAGTTAAAGCCCTGGGCCAGGGTAGCCATCTCGTCACTGCCCCTCACAGGCACCCTGTGGTCCATATCCCCGTGGCCAAAGGCGTATATCCCTCTAAGGAGGTCTATCAAAGGCCTCCGAATGGAATATGCGGCCAGAAAGGCAGACACCCCTATCACCCCCAAAAATAGGCCCAGGAGTATAAACTCCGCGTCTTTGAATCTCCTAATCTTTTTCTCCGTAAGCTGGCTCAATAGATTTACTGTGCGGTCTAAATCGGTTACGAGGTCATGGACATTTTTGTTATATAACTTGAGTGCCGCAACCGCCTCTTCCCGGTTCGTGAAATCCAGGACATGGAGGATTAGGGGTTTTGTCCTCTCGTTATAATCTTTAATATGTCTATCGTATTGCCACCAGGGGTCGGTATAATTGAAGGGCTCCCCCTTTCTACCCCTCCCACCATACCTCGGGGCCCTAAAGCCCTTGAGGCCCAGGGTCTTGTTGCCGTCCCTGAGACCGTACAGAATCGTCTCAAAGTCTTCCATATTGCTGAGTATGGCCCTGTGTGCACTGTCCCTTGCACCCCCTTGCAGGGCAGGGTATTCATTGACCTGGAGGGCCAATTTATAACTGCGGTAGCGCATCTGGCCTGCATAGTTTACAACTATTGCGTCCCCCCTTAATTTAAATACGGTATAAATCCCTAAAACCATGAGGCTTACAAAGATGACGGTCAGGGGGACGAGTATGGAGACCAGCTTCAGGGTTATACCCTTTGTTACCGCCCCTTTTACCTTTTCCATTGGGTTAAAACCCTCCCTTAGGCGGATGAGAAATGACGCAACCTAAAGGTTGCGACTACTCATAAACTGTGGCCGCAGGCCTGGGCAGACATACAGGTCTACCCCTACAATTTGATTATTACTTCAGAAGGCTCCACGCCCATTCCACCTTCCCAATAATATGACTTTCCTCGTCAACCCCCACGCACAGGGTCTTTCCCCTCACGGCAGGATTATCCGGTTCAAAGAGGAGGTGGGTTTGGGTAGGCTTCAGACGGCGGATTAAGAGGTTCCCCTCCTTATCCCTTACGGCACATATCTTTCCATCCAGTTGAGAGGGGTTCCTCTTGGTACAATCCACCCCGGCATGACTCCCCCTGGGGATGGTGGGTTCCATAGAGCTGTCCTTTATTAAGGTACAAAAGGTGTCCTTCGGGTTCTCCACCCAATTGCGGGGTACGATACAGCAGTAGTCAGGGTGGAGGTCTTTCACTACGACTGCCCTCCCACGGAGTATGCTGGTCTTCGGACTCCTCAGCATGGGGATGGCTATATAGGAGGCCCTTCCTGCCCCTCCCTTTGATTTTCCCACTACTATCGGCCTCTCAAAGTGGCTCGCAGGGGAGGGCTTTCCGGTTAATACCCATTCTATGGACACATTGTAAATATCTTTTAGCTTCCTCAGGAGGTTGATGGAGGGTTTTGTCCTGCCCCTTATAATGTCGTTGATATAGCCAGGGGTAAACCCTAGAGTCCTGGCAAATTCTACCTGGGGGATCCCCCTCTCCTCAAGGAACCCCCTAATGCGGTCTGCAATCTCAAGTTTGAGGGTCTTCTTCATTTTGTCCCCCCTTATACCCATACGCAAATTACTTTTTCAGGTGTTTGACTTTTGTAACAGATTACTTATATTATATTTAGAAGAAACATGTTAACTAGTTCACTATACGAATTATACTTATTTTGTATAGGATGTAAACAAAAAAACAACGGGCTGGGCAGGAGGAGGTCTTGAAGGTAACCGAGGTAAAAAAGCGGCTCTGGATGATGGGCTGGAGTCAGGACTCCCTCGTAAGGCAGACGGGGAGGAGTAAGAGCGAGGTCTCAATGGTGCTCAATGGGTACAGGTATACGGCCACGGTACAGGAGGCCATAGCGGCCGCAGTGGGTGTGCCAGTGGGGGAACTATTCGGTAAGTGGGCCCACTCTAATAGGAGGGGAGATAATCGTTCGCCTCAGGTGGGCGGGCGTCAATAAACTAGTAGCCAGTAGCTAGTAGCTAGTAGTAAGTAGCCGGGAAGAAAGATTCAACCCTGGCTACTAGCTACTTTATTCTGGGGGATGGCCTCGTTCAACTCTTTTAAGAGACTGCCCAGGTCAACCGGGTGGATGCTGGCCGCCGTGCCAAGGTTTATGGTCTTGGCTACCGTGTTCAACATGAGGGGGTTCTTCAGTGGCGTGAAGCCCCGGTTTACCAGTATGTCAAGGCATTGGGGGTGTTGTTTTACCAGGAGATAGACGTTGGTCTCGGGGGTAACTACGGTAATCCTCCCTGTCAGTTCCTTTTCCCCGATGGCCTCTCTATGGGCCACAGTCTTCCAGATGTTATACCCGAAGAGACATAGTCCCGTGTATTCCAGGAAGCCGCTTAGCCCTAGGGGCAGGAACAGGGCGTTCATGTGATAGTCCACGGCCAGGGGCTGACACGTTACCCTGAGGAGATTGCCGAGGTTCAGGAGGACAAAGGTCCAGAAGAGGGCCCTGTAGCTGTAGAGTTGTGTGCCCAGGCTCATGGGAATCATCTTTGAGGCACAGCCCACAATCATCATACTAATGAAGCCCACGAAGATGGCATGGCGATAGGCCCCGAACATGGCATAAGACACCCCCTGACCAGTAGTGAACTGATGCAGGGTGAAGGTTAATAGCCCGGCCTCTGCGACAAAGAACCAGAACAGGGCCGCCTTTATGAATTTTCTAAACTCCCTCCTGGGCGCCCCCGACTCCAGTTCCCCTATCCTGTGGAGTCTCAGGTTGTAGAAGAACATTAACACCGCCAGCCCTTCCATGCACCCGGACAGTAAGAATGCGTGACTAAAGAGGGGATTAAGGGGGTGAAGCTCTTTTAATGGAAGACTGATTGCCCTGAGGGCTATGGAGATATTTAACAGGAAGAGGACCCAGAGGTTTATGGTACGGCCGGGTTCCTTTATACCCAGGAATACGGGAAGGGTCTTGGTGAGGATACCCAGGATGACCATACAGGCGAAGCCCATAATCTGTAGATGGAGGAGGGGTTGTTCAACCAGCCTGGGGATAGTGTTACCCCCTGTCCTGGCAAGATAGACGATGGTGCCCACGAAGATTAAGGATTGGAGGAGGAACCAGGCATAGCCAGCAAAGAAATAGCCCTCGTAGACCTCAAAGCGTCTACCCTGTACAGAACGATAAGTCTTTGCCAGGAGGTATATGAATAGGACGATGGCGGCCGTCTCTACGAGACTGCCGAGGATGCCCATGGCCCTGAAGGGCAGATAGTCTCCCAGGAGCAGGAGGTGCCTGGAGAGGAATACCAGGGATATACCTATAAGCATGGGGAAGAAAGAGATGTGGGCAAAGAAGGGCTTGTAAAGCGTGGTGTTCCAGAACCTGGGCAGGGCGAAGTAGGATACGCCCATGATGAAGAGCCCTACCCAGCCATAGACCTGGGTATGTCCATGGGCCTCCAGCATGGCCCTGGGGATACCTACCTGGTGACCATTGAGTGCCATATAGGCAAGCGCCCCTGCCCCATACAGGCACCCGGTGGTCATGGCAAAGGCTATGGCGGCCTTTACGAAGGGGACATGGAGGTCACGGGTGTAGGAGGCGGTATCCGCCCCTTCTCCGCCCAATAATGTAGATTCAGGGGTAGGTCCTGCACCGTTCTGGCGCAGGGCAGGCTCAGGCGGGCGGGTTGTTGCGACCTGGGCGGATTTGTTCCTGTCCACTGCCGCCTGTATCTCTTTAATCAGTTCTTCGGCGGCCATCAGGAGGGCCATGGCGAAAAAGAGTACCTCCCTGTCGGCCCAGTGCTCCCTTGCCAGCCCCAACACCCCATGCCTCTCAAATACCTGTAAAGTGGCAGGATAGCGGGTAGTGATGTACCTGAAGGTCGTATTCTCGTCAATCCTCCCGTTCCATTCTCCTTTGGGAAGGGATTTTACTGTTGCCTCTCTTTTCCTGGTGCTGGCAGAATCCTGGATCGTGGCGTTTAACTCTGCAAGCAACTCCTCCAGACGGGTATCGTAGTCTCGGGTTATCGTCTCAAGGGTGCGGTTTATGTTGTGGACTGGGTGGATACGAAACTTGTGGAAGACCTTAACGGTAGAGGGGTGGGCCTTTAAGATATTTAAGACCTTACTGTCCTTATTTATCTCCACAATTCTCCTGCCTTTTATGAAGCTTGGGGATGTTTAAGCCACTTCAGGAAGGAAACAAAAGCAACCAAACTTAACATAAATTTTGCAATAAAACAATAACATTTGATGGGTGGTAGTGTCAAGAAGATTTGTGTAAGATTAAAGTTTTTAATAGGGTGTTCCTTCCACTTTTTATTCAAGTAAGAGAAGATACCAAAGATTATCCGCTCACAGCTACGGGTGTCATTGAAACAGCTTATGGGTCTGGTACGCCCCCTGACCTACCTGAAGGCCCCTCGCCCTTTAAATCCTCCCAAATTCCTTCTACCCCCTTGACTCTGCCCATAGCTAGTTAAGACGGCCCTTTGAATGCATGGGTGTACCCCTCCTTTTTCTAAGGTCGTTAAATTAAACTTACCAGGAAGGATACACCCTTTCCCCTCTTCTTCAATCCCCTCCAAATTTACACAGGATTTTTTACACTACCACTATTTCTTCTCCACCTCCAGAATCAGGCTAACGGTGAGGCTGCCACCAGGGCTTCCCACAAGCTCTTCCTTTTTGGCAAAGCCTTCTATGGTGGTAATGGCCTTTATTTTGTATCGGACGGAAAGGCTTGAAAGGGCCTCTTTAAAGGCATCTCTATAGCTTATAACGGTAAGCTTGCTCCCTTTTTCTTCTTCCAGGACCCACTGTCTTGGGACTATCATCACAAGGGTGGGTGAGAGTTCTACTGCTTCATAATTTGCAGCACTCGCACTGCCCGTAAAGGCCGTAAAGGAAAGTACGGCCAGCAGGGTTAACGATAAAAATGTTGGTTTAAGCATGGCGTTGTCTCCTTTTTAAGATTTTTCAGATTAGCTAATTGTTGTATCAATTGTTACACTCTAATAGGCAGTATTACAAAAGGAATTCCTTGTGGATACAATCTCTTTTGTACGGCGAGGAGGGTGTAATTATGAAGCAATCGTAGTAGAAACGAATCTTTCGGAAAAGCAAGCCGCCCACCAAAAAAGATAGCATGGGGAAAACGCTCTAAAAGCTTAGGTATAATCTTAACGATCCCGTCAACAACGTCAGTATCGGTTGAAGTAAAGCCTTCGGCATAATAACCATGACGCCGCATGAAATCTACATAACGTTCCACTTCGTTTTTAACATGAGTCTTTAGTCGCTCTACCTCTGCAGCTCCTTTGAAATTCCCGGCATCAATTATACCAACCTGGACAAAGACAAAATTTCTACAAACCCCTTCAAATTGGCGAATGATACCGAAGAGTGTATGAAGTCCCAGTCCATTAAAGCCATTAACAAACAGGACCGCCGTCTTGGCCTTTGGATCAAACTCAGGACTAGGTTTCAGACTCGTTATGCCAGGAATAAACCCGAAACCGGGGGACTCTGTCGCCAGGACAAGTTCATCCAGTCTGCGTAAAAGTCGGGCTGTATGATTGTAATGGTGTTTTATAGCTATTGCCACACCAACTAATGACCCAGTGACTAATAAGGTTATCCAGCCGCCTTCAAGAAACTTGAATATGGTCATTGACACAAGGATAAAGGCCGTCAGGACTAATCCCATGCCATTAAGAAGAAGCTTCATCTGCCAGCGTCTAGCCCTAGAACGGGCACGCCACCAATGACGGACCATCCCCAATTGGGAAAGGACAAATGTGATAAAGACATTGATACTATAAAGCACCACAAGCAATCTGACTGAGCCCTGTGTAGCAAGCATCATCAATGATGCGGCACTGCCCATTAGCAAAATTCCGTTCTGACCCACTAAACGATCGCTGAGAATAGCAAACTTGGTCGGAACCCAGCTATCTAAGGCCATATTTGCTAATACCCCTGGACCACCCAGAAACCCTGTCTGGGCCGCTACGAAAAGTATTGCCGCCTCGGAAACGAGTGTCACAATCACAGAGACGTATCCCGGACGTCCCCAATTTGCAGTGATGTGCTCAAAGAGAACGGCATTTAAGGTCTTTCCAGATTGCAGTTCAACCTTATAAAGGAGATAGGCAAACATTAGCCCCATCGCAGTGAAGGCTAGTGAAATCGCCATATATCTCATGGTGCGCCTGGCAGTTTGCGCCCTTGGTTCCCGAAGCATCGGAAGTGCGTTGCTGACCGCCTCTATCCCTGTATACGTACCGGCACCCATAATATAGGCACGTAGAAGCAGGAAAAGCATCCCTGCAACCCCAATCTCGGAATGTGACTTATGAATATCAACCGCCGTTGCTCTTACTAATTCCGGAAACTCCACAGAATGCGCTACAAGGGCATATATAATTGCAAACGTATGTGTGATAAGGAAAGTCAAGAATATAGGTACCAAAAGAAATATAGGTTCCCTTACCCCTCGCAGGTTTAATAAGATAAGTATCCCGACACCACCAATTGCTATCCCAAGTTTGAACGAATGCCACTCGGCAGGGAGAAAACTGAGAAGGGCATCCGCACCGCTTGCAATAGAAATGGTGATAGTGAGCACATAATCCAAGAGAAGGGCGCAACCAGAAATCATCCCAAGAGTGGGAGACAGCAATTTACTAGCAACGAGATAACCACCACCACCCGTAGGGAAGAGCTCAACGATTTGGGAGTAACTCGCACTAATTACAAAGATCGTAAGTGCCGTGCCCAGGGCTACAAAGATGCTTAGATACGTATGCCCCTGCAATGCCAGGAATGCCTCCTGAGGACCGTAGCAGGAGGAGGAAAGGGCATCCGCTCCTAACCCTACCCAGGCAAAAAACGCTATTAATGAGAGTTTCTGAAAGAGCGTCGGGTCGTAAAGGCTGTGGGGTTTCCCTGTGAACAGTGTTTTCAACCGTTTGGCAAAGGATGGCATTGGTCTCCGACGTCCAGAAGCCTGGCGGGCCTTCTTCCGAGACCAACAACGTGGATACCTGAATTTCATTGCCGACCTCTCGGGAGATTAAGTTGACTTAAGAACCTGCCATTGGAATCTTGCACACGCCACTGACTAATACTTCTTAGACATGGGCCTCTGTGAAAAATTGGGGGACTACCTTGGGATTTCTCTTGTGCGTCTCCGGCGGATTTCCTCCAGGAGTCTGACAGCCCTTATACTCCGGGGGTGTTTCCTGGGAGGTTTGAGATGAACGTTATTATTGGAGAAGGCTCAACAAAAAAGTTAGAACCTTTACTCATCCAAAACTCCACCTGGCCATCTCCAGCATGTTGGAGAGGCCCTTGACGCCCTCGGTTACTACGGTGGGTTCAAAGCCTGAGTGCATCATGCAGTTCTGACAGCGGGGGTCACGGCCGGAACGATAATGTTCCCAGTCGGTCTTCTCCATGAGTTCGTTGTAGGTCTTATAGTGGGTATCGGTGATGCAGTAACAGGGGCTCTTCCAGCCGTAGGCGTTCCTGGTGGGGTTGCCCCATGGGGTACAGCGTAATTGCACTTCTCCCCGCAGAAACTTCAGATATATGGGGGTGTTTAAGAGGCGGAAGCGTTTAGAGAGTTCATAGACAAAGCCAAAGTGCTCATGGACCTCCTGGCGGCTCAGGAAGACGTCCTTCGTATTATCCTCAAAGCTGAAGCCCGGGGAGACCAGCATACCGTCTACGCCTATCTCCTCCAGGTAGGTAAAGAGCTTTTCTATCTCCTCTGGCTTTGTATTTTTATAGATAGTGGTATTAGTGCAGACCTTAAAGCCCCTCTTTTTTGCCAGGCGTATGGCCTTAGTGGCCTCCTCAAAGGCGCCGGGTTGGTCCACAATTGCGTCATGGGTAGGGGCCAGCCCATCTATGTGGATATTTATGTTTAAGAAGGGATGGGGTTCTAGTCTATCCAGTGTCTCTGCCAGGAGGAGTCCGTTGGTGCAGAGGTATATATAGCGACCCATGTCTATTAGACCCTTGACTATCTGGTCTATCCTCGGGTGGAGCAGGGGTTCTCCCCCTGTAACGGTAACTACGGGTGCACTGCATTCTTCAGCCGCCCCCAGGGCCTCATCTACGGGCATGAAGTCTTTATTGTTGCTGAACTCTAGAATCCGCCCACAGCCCTTGCAGGCGAGGTTACAGCGGTGGGTTACTTCCAGCATGAGGACCAGGGGGAACCTGAGCCGGCCTGCTATTCTATTACGCAAGAGGTAGCCGGTCAGGGCAGCGCCTAATTTGAGAGGGACCTTCATTATCTCTTTTCAAGGCTGGTCTTTTCAAGGCGGAGTAAGGGGTTTTCCACCGGTGCCAGGGGTGACTCTACTTCAGGGGTCTGCCAGGGCTTGACCTTCTTTGTGGAATTGCCTATAGCGGCTACGCCATCTTCACCATAGAATACGCCGCGATAGAAGGCCCTTACCAATACCTCCTTCACGGCCCTCCTTGTCTTCTCTATGAATGCCTGGGGATAGTCTATCAAATAGCGGTTGGGGTATTTCCCAGGTATGAGACCTTTCTCAAAGCGGTAGATGGGGGCGCCGAGAAGTTTGTTTATGTCCCCCATGACGTCCTGGGTCCAGTCTACGACCAGCATGGCCCTGAGGAGGTTGCTTTCAGTGAAGTAGTTCTGGAAGATGAGCATGCTGACCCCGTCTCCCACACTAAACTGCCTTATCCTGAGGGCCCCGAGTAGCTGGGCAAAGCGAGTGGCGAAGACGTTTTGTGGTATATTGTAATAGGCGTCTTCAACGAGGTCAAAACTGGTGTTGAGGGGCCTCACTGGGGTGCCAGGAATGAGGAGGTCAAGGATGTCGTCAGGCATCCTTATCGCCCTCTCGTCAAAGCCGCTTATCACGTCGGCGATGAGGAAATGGGTATCGTAGGCATTGTCAATGTTGTGTCCGGTGTAGCCCATCTCTACTGGGGGCATCTCATACTCTAGGGGTAGTCCCCTGTCGGTGTAGAACCCTACTAATTCTTCATGGGGTTTACCTGCTCCTGCCCCTTCGTAGATGCCTGTGATAGCCTTGCCGTCTATCTGGTCAGGGTCGTAGCTGGCGCCAACCATATCCAGGACGGTGGGTAGTATGTCTACAATCCTGTGAGGCTCGGAAAGTATGACCCCCTTCTTTATGGTCGGGCCATATACAAGGAGGGGTATCCTCATACTCTCGTAGAGGGGATAGCCATGGTCAGTGGCCAGCCTGGCATCGGTCTGGAAGCTCCAGCCCTTCTTGGGTGTCACTGCGAAGTCTGGGGCAAAGCGCTCCTCCAGGTTCTTGATGGAGCTATCCCATATCCCAAAATGGGCCATTGCTACCACGGCGTCGGGGTATTCCGTGTTCTTTGTGGCCTCTAACCACTCGCTGGAGGAGTGGAAGTCCTTGCACCACTTGGCAGAATCTTTGGCATACGTTACGAACCCAGGCGAGCTAAAGTATCCGAAGGGGTCTTCTGCCACTTCTACTGCCTCCTTGTAAGTATTATTCCCCTTGGCATCCTGTTCAAACCCCGTAACGACACGGTAGCGATACTCAAAGCTCCTTTTGCCCTTGTCCGTGGAACGCCTCTCTATGAGGGCCTCCAGACCCTTACTGTTCTTTACGTAAACAGTGTCCGGGGCCACCCTGACGATTACCATATCTATTGGACGGGAAGAGACTACGTTAGGGAATTTGTTTGTCTGAGAGAGGTCCACCTTGAGCAGCATATCAGGTATGTTCACGGGTCTCATCCCCGGATAGACTTCGTAGTGGGTAAGGTCGTAGTAACTGTTGAACTTGCTCCAGTTCCTGGAATATTTGGATTTGTACGGGAGGTAGACGACCGCCACTCCGTAGCCCATATTAGCTACGGCCGCGAAGTCCTCTTTGGGTTTATCGGTATGCTCCCTATGGAGTGCCTCGTCATGCTCCACGTATCTAACGTTGAAGCCCAGACCGCTGTCACCATTGAGTACCCCGTCACCATCCACGTCCTTTAGGCTCTTATAGAAGAAGTCATTGATTATGTCAAAGGACTGGTTGATGAAGTCTTTTCCTCCGACGTGACCATGGTCGGCGTAGAGTACCATGTAGGTCTCATCAAAGACGCCTATTTTCTTGAGCTTGTCAACCATATTACCAATGTACCTGTCAATAAGGTACAGGTTCTTTCTGGCGGGTCCGAACTGTCCCCTTGCGAACTCGTGGCATCCCTCATCCACCCCGGGGAGCCACACGTACATCACCCTGTTTTTCCTCTTTATGACCTCTTCAAGGCTGTACTGGGTATTAATCTTGTCAAACTTGTGTCTTATTTCATGGAGTCCAGCGTAACGGACGTTGTTGGTCATCACGTCCTGGTAGAACAGGGGTGGGCTTTCGTACAGGACTGGCAATGCGCTGTTGGCGTAAGATATTTCTGAGCCTTTTAGGTAGTCAAAGATTGACTTGAGGGACTCGGGTCTGTCCGCAGGGTTTACCAACTCCGTTGCCCAGTCGTTCTTGTAACGTCTCGCGGAGCTAACGGGACCGTAAGGGGTAAAGAAGTGTTTCATCCTGACGAAATACCTGTCCAGGAAGGCGTCTGACTTTATTCCGGTCAAGTCATTAAAGGAGGCCGTCTCAAAACAGGCGGTGCTGGTGAAGGTGGTACTGGGAAAGACGGTAAAGGAATTTACCACGTCCACGCCGTTGTCAAAGAAATATTTCTTTATATTGGGCAGATAGCCCTTGAAGGCCATCTCCTTCAATACATCGTATCTGAGACCGTCCAGATAGAAGATGATGACCCTTGCATCTTTTGCCGCTGGGGCGGGCTTTGTCTCTACGGCATCAACGATACTGCGGTTGTCCCACGTCAGGAGTTCCTTGGGGGGTTCTTTGTAGAGTCCCACACCGGCCTGGAAATTACCCTTATTATCGGAGGTGTTAAAGTCGTTTATCCCAAGGTAGAGGGTGCCTGCCTGGGGGGCCTTGATGACGGAACTGCGTCCTACCAGGAAGACCTCTCCCCCCTCTCCAACCCTCCCTATGAGGGCATAACAGGGGGCAGGGCCTGCCTCAGCGGCGGGCAGGGGGAATTTCTGTTCTTTTACACTGTCTGCATAGTCGTAGGTGCCTTCGGGGCCCACCGCAAAGTCATAATCCCTACCCACGTATGACCATTTGGAGATTTCTACCTTTCCCTCAGCAGTGATGTGTATGTACTGGTCTGCTTCTACCGTTATCCCTGTGTTGGTCCACGGTACGTCCCCTGGCACCTTAATGGTCCCCTGAGCCACCCCAGATGAGGCGGCAGGGCCTGCACCGCTAGCGGTGAGGGCCGATCCAGTATTACTTGAACCTTCCTGGCGGGTAGAAAGACCAGTGCAACTAACGAGATTACACGCCACTAAAAATATTACTGCCACGTGGGTGGCAATACTACCCCCTTTAAGCCTTTTCATCCAATTCTCCGCTAGGTCTATAAATTAAGAACGGCCTTCGGTTTATAGTGCCACCGCTTAAATTCTCAAGAATCCCTGCAAGGTGATAGGGCCACCTTAGACAAGGGTACAAACGGGGAATTTTTTAACACATATTGTGTGAAAATGCAAGTTTATTATACGTCTCTTTAGGGAAGGTTTTTTGCGAGGGGGGTAATGGGCTTGAAGTAGGGTGGGATACGGAATTCAGTAGTCAGAATTCTGAATATTTTGTATCTTGTATTCTTAATATTCTATATCCTGAATCCTTGTATTCTGGGGAGAGGAAGATTGCTAGGACTGGTCTTTGCGTTACCCATAGAGATGGCACCCTTGAAGGCCGAGCTAGTAGGGGCACGGCGCGCCGCGCCCCTACAAAAAGAGGCGAAGGAGTTCTACTCTGGCTACCTGGGAGGGACTCCAGTGGTGCTTACCGCAGCAGGAATAGGCCCTGAGAGGGCCGAGAGGGCCACGAAGGGTCTACTAGAACGCTTTAAAATAAAGGCCGTGCTGTCCGTGGGCTACGCGGGGGCCTTGAGGGATGGCGTCAAGACAGGGGAGTTGGTCATAGTCCGCAACGTCTTGAGCAGGGATTTGATTAATCAAACCCCCGCAATGTATCCCTGCCATCCACTACTAACAGGACTCTCTCAAAAGGTGGCAGAGGAGAACGGGTTCAAGGCACACCTGGGCGATATACTGACGGTGACAGAACCCATAAAGAGGCCCGAAGACAAGCGGCAGGCTGGCGTCTTGACGGGGGCCGTGGCGGTGGATATGGAGGGTACAGGGGTGGCCATGGCGGCTGGAGAGGCCCGAATCCCCTTCATGGCCTTGAAGGTCATATTGGACGAAGTGGATGAGGAGCTTAAGGGGACTGGACTGGTGGACGGGGAGGGTAGAGTGGACCTCTCTAAGACCTTCACTTACCTTTTATACAATCCCTGGGATATAATATATCTACTTAGATTAAAGAGGCAGGCCGGACGGGCCACCAGTGAGCTGGCAAGGTTTCTCTCTGTTCTGGTCAGAGAGATTGAAGCAGGGGCTTGATTAATCAGGCCACATACCACAAGCGGAGGGATAGATGGCGAAAGGGTCTAAAAGAGATAGGAAGGCCTCACCCTTAAGGGCTAAAGTGACCCGAAGGGTAGGGATAGTGATGGGCAGTAGTTCGGATATGGAGACCATGATGGAGACCGTTGGGGTACTAAAGGAGTTTGGGATAGGCTTTGATGTGGACGTAGTTTCCGCCCACAGGTCCCCCCTTCTGGCCCAGAGGTACGCCAGGGCCGTGCAAAAGAAGGGCTACGAGATTATAATTGCCGGGGCAGGAGGAGCCGCCGCACTACCAGGGTTTATGGCCTCCCTTACTACCCTGCCCGTCATAGGCGTCCCCGTGGTAGATAATGCCCTGGGGGGTGAGGATGCCTTGCACTCCATGGTGCAGATGCCAGGGGGTGTGCCAGTGGCAGTGGCTGGTGTGGGCAAGGTAGGGGCCAAGAATGCCGCACTCCTGGCGGTAGAAATCCTTGCCTTAAGGGATTCGGCCTTAACAGAAAAGCTGTGTCAATACAGGGTAAGACTGGCAGAGGAAGTAAAACAGCGGGCAAAAGAGGTAAGGAAGAGGGTGCTGGGGCGGTAGATTGTAGCCGCAGGCTTTAGCCTGCGAAAACAGAGTTGCCGCCCACTTTGCGGGGCTGGTGTCAAGAAAGGGAGAAAGGGACATAAGAGAGAGATGGCGATACCTACTATAGAGTGGGAAGGTGGAAAAGACGGCAGGATGAAGATTATTGACCAGACCTTACTGCCTGGGGAGCTAAAGTTCCTCTACTGTGACGACATACAGACGGTCTGGAGGGCCATAAAGGAACTGAAGGTCAGGGGAGCCCCTGCAATAGGCATAGCCGCCGCCATGGGTACCTACGTGGGGATAAAAGGGGCAAACACCAACAATTTTGAGGCATTCTGGAAGAAACTGAAGGAGGTTACGGATTATCTGAGGACGTCCAGGCCTACGGCCGTTAATCTCTTCTGGGCCCTTGAACGGATGGAACACGCGGCCCAGGCCTACTCCCACGAACCTGTGAACACCCTGAAGGAGATGCTCTTTGAGGAGGCACTGGAGATACTGGAAGAGGATAGGGACTCCTCCAAGGCCATAGGCCGTTTTGGGGCAGAGCTTATACGCAAGGGCAGCACCGTGATGACCTACTGCAACGCCGGCGGCCTGGCTACGGGGGGCTACGGCACGGCCCTGGCCGTGATATATGCCGCCAAGGAGTCAGGTAAGGACATAAAGGTATATGCCTGTGAGACCAGGCCCCTCTTACAGGGGGCAAGACTTACCAGTTGGGAACTCCTGCAACACGGGTTAGACGTTACGCTTATCTGTGATAACATGGTTGCCCACGTCATGGTAGAGGGGAGGGTTGACCTGGTGGTGGTGGGGGCAGACAGGATAGCGGCCAACGGCGATGCCGCTAATAAGATAGGCAGTTACGGGCTTGCCATTGTGGCCCAGGAGCATGGCATACCATTCTATGTTGCCGCACCTGTATCCACCTTTGACCTGAGGATACCCTCGGGAAGTCATATACCCATTGAGGAACGCTCCGCCCACGAGGTAACAACCCTTGGAGGCCAACGGACGGCCCCTGAGGGGGTCAAGGTCTATAACCCTGCCTTTGACGTCATCCCTGCCCGCCTCATTACTGCCATTATTACAGAAAAGGGCGTTATCAAGGAACCCGACGCCAAAAAGGTGCAAAGGTTACTGGTAGGGGCGGGGTAACCCCCCCCTACCGGTAGGGGGGGG
>JASEHG010000239.1 GCA_030018855.1 Candidatus Brocadiaceae bacterium | reverse complement strand
GCAGGCTAAAGTCATGCCAAAGGCAGACCTGCCTCAGGCACGGCCTGCGGCTACATTGCCCTAACCCCTGGCCCCTAGTCCCTGACCCCTGGCCCCAACCTCAGCCAAACAGTCCAGGAACGCATCTATCTCCTCCTTGGTCCCGACGCTTACCCTCAGGCAGTCCTCAAATCTCCTGTACTCTACGTATCTGATTAAGATTTTCTGGGCCTTGAGCTGTTGGTATATCTCCCTGGCCGCCTGTGGACTGGGGGTGCGGAAGAATACGAAGTTTGACTGAGAGGGATAGACGAAGAAGCCCATCTCCCTCAGGGACTCCGTGAGGTAACTCCGCGTCTGCCTTATCTTTTCTACGTTCTTCTTCAGGTGTTCCTGGTCGTCAAGGGCGGCTATCCCGGCCGCCATGCTGAGCCTGTCCACGTTGTAAGAGTCCTTTACCTTGAGGAGTCCCTGGATAAGCCCCTCCTGGCCGATGCAGAGGCCCAGACGGAGTCCGGCCAGGCTGTAAGACTTGGAGACCGTCCTCAGTATGAGTACGTTCGGGTGTCTCTCTACCAGGAGCAGGCAGTTGGTATCGGCAAACTCTACGTATGCCTCGTCTATGACCAGCACGCCGTCTATCTCCCTCGCCAGGCGGGATGCCTCCTCTGGCCAGACCATGGTCCCGGAGGGGGAGTTGGGGTTGCATAGGAAGGTAATCCTGGCACCCTTTACTACTACGTCCTTTGGCAGGGAGAAATCTTCCGGGAAGTCCACCTCCACTGCCTGGGCGTCCTGAATCTCTGCCAGGGTCTTGTAGAGGAGATAGGTGGGGGAGGGGAAGACTATCTTATCGCCAGGCCCGGCAAAGGCCCTGGCTATTATCCCCAGGAGTTCGTCCGAGCCGTTACCTACCAGGACTCTTCCTGGCCGTGTGCCCAGTACCTCGGCAGTCTTTTCCCTGAGCTTGGTAACCAGGGGGTCGGGATAGAGTCTGAGCAGGTTGGAGGCAGACTCCTTAAGGGCCTCAATCACCCTGGGGGAGGGTGGATAGGGGTTCTCATTGGTGTTGAGTTTTATGAAGCCCGGTTCCTGGGGCTGTTCACCGGGCACGTAGCCTTCCATCCTCTGGATGTTTTTTCTAAACAGGTTCATTCCGAGACCTCTGCAAGACTTCTATTTATATTATAATGTAGGGGCGTATTGCAATACGCCCCTACGTGAGGTGCAGGCTAAAGTCTGCGGCTACAACTCTCATTCCAGACGTATCCTCACTGATTGTGCGTGTGCAGGGAGCCCCTCCGACTCTGCCAGGGTTATGACCTCAGGGGCAGACTCCTTGAGGGCCTCTTTGTTGTAAGAGATAACGGCAGACCTCTTGAGGAAATCGTTCACCGTGAGGCCCGAGAAGAAGCGGGCCGTCCCCCCGGTGGGCAGGACGTGCGAGGGGCCTGCTATGTAGTCCCCTACTGCCACGGGTGAGTCTTCCCCGAGGAATATGGAGCCTGCGTGCCTGATTTTATCCAGGAAGGTCTCGGCCTCCCTTACCAGGAGTTCAACGTGTTCGGGGGCGATGGTGTTAGAGATTCCTGCCGCCTCTTCTAAATCCCTTGTGATTATAATCAGGCCGAGTCTGTCCAGGGACTCCCTGGCAATATCCCGTCCTGCCAGGCCCTTAAGCTGTCTATCCAACTCCTCCCTCACCTCCTGGGCTACGCCCTCGCAAGGGGTAACCAGTATGGCTGAGCCGGGGTGTTCGGCCTGAGAGATGAGGTCAGAGGCTATGAATGCCGGGCTGGTGGAATCGTCCGCAATGACTACGACCTCGCTGGGTCCTGCCAGCATGTCTATGTCCACCTCTCCGTAGACCTCTTTCTTGGCCAGGGTAACGAAGACGTTACCAGGGCCTGCTATCTTATCCACCTTCGGTATGGTCCGGGTGCCAAAGGCCATGGCCCCGATGGCCTGTACCCCGCCCACCCTGTATATCTCGTCCACCCCGCCCTCCCTGGCGGCCACGAGTCTTTCTGGTGAGACCTGGCCGTCTTTAGCCGGGGGCGTAGTCATTATTATCCTCTCTACCCCTGCCTCACGGGCTGGTATGGCACACATGAGCACCGTGGAGGGATAAGAGGCCTTTCCGCCAGGGACGTATATCCCTACCTTTTCTATGGGTTTGTAGAGTAGTTCCAGTCGCCGGCCATCCCGGCACAGGCCCCTTGGGGCCTTAATCTTTATCCGCCGCTGAAAGGCGGAGATATTCTTTTTGGTCTTTCTCAGTGCCTTACGGAAGGAGGGACTTACCTGCCTGTAAGACCTCTTTATCTCTTCTTCAGATACCCTGAGTCTTTCTGGGGGGATAGATATGCCGTCAAAGGCACTCATGTAAGAGAGTACCGCCTCGTCTCCCTTCTCCTTTACCTCGGCCAGGATGCGGCGGACTGCCTCAAGTGGTGATAGTACCTTGCCAAAGACCCGCAGATGGGTGTCCTTTATCTCGTCGGGCAATGGGGTCTCTGTGAGACTTAGCCGTTGCCTTAAGGCATCCAGTTCCACCGGGAGTTCTACCTCCCAGGTCTTTATCACCCTCAATCAGGCCCTCCTGCGCAACCTGTAGGGGCAATTCATGAATTGCCCCTACCTGACATGTCAAGGGAACGTACCCTGTCTCCAATAGAGATGGCGACACCATGTGCCATACCGGAGACCTGTACGGGGTTAACGTTGAGCCTGTCCGCCTGAGGCGGATGCCCTGCCTTCAGGCCCATGGCCTCTGCCACCATTGCACCGCTTAGGGTCTGCGTCTCCGCACCCGCCTCTCCCTCTCTCCACGCAGTCGCCCCTGTCCTGTATGAAGAACAGAGGGCGAGG
>JASEHG010000238.1 GCA_030018855.1 Candidatus Brocadiaceae bacterium | reverse complement strand
CAGGCTAAAGTCATGCCAAAGGCAGACCTGCCTCAGGCACGGCCTGCGGCTACATAACTTGGCTTTACAACCTCCCCGACCTGAATATACCTATGATGAGGCACGGTTAAGGTTGACTTAGGACAGGGCTAAAGTTGAAAATCCGCCATCTTTTGGGCGGGCCCTGTCCCTACATCTGCCTACTGTCTACTGCCTACTTCCTACTGTCTTTCACAACCTCCCCGACCTAAATATCCCTATGGCCAGCCATATACCCATTACAGTGGCGAAGAGGTAGCCCAGGATGCCCATTATCGGCATGTCTTGCCACGTGGGGCCGACCCTGGCCATCATGACAATGCTTGAGGATATGACCGTGGCGGCGAGGATGATGCTCAGGGCAAGGCGGTTACTGGACCTGTCCATCTCGTTGGCAAAATTCTCAAGCTCTACGTGCTTGAGGGTGACCTGCATCTTCCCCGTGAGGAGTTTCTTCAGTATCTGCCTGGCCTCCCTGGGGCCATGTGCGAGGAGGTTGGAGAGGTGCCAGGAACCCTCCCTTGCCAGGCGGGTGATGCGTTCCCTTGAGAGACTTTCTACGAAGAGGCCCCTGGCAAATGGGGTAACCGCAACCTGTAAGTCTAGGTCGGGGTCTAGCTGACGGGCCATGCTGGTGACGGTGGTAAAAGACTTTCCCAGGAGGACGAAGTCCCTGGGCAGTATCAGGTGGTAGTCCCGGGCCACCTTCATCATGTCAAAGAAGGCCCTGCGGGGGTCTATCCTCTTTATGGGGATGCCCATGAACTTCTCAAGGGTCTCGCGGAGGGCCAGCCTGAGGGCCTCCAGTTTGCCATCCTCGGGGATGGCCCCTAAGTCCGTAAAGACCTCTATATAAAGGTCCATGTCTTTGTGCAAGAGGGCTAAGAGGGCGGTGGTGAGTTGGCCCTTGAGGTCGTCCGAGATGTGGCCCACCTGGCCAAAATCTATCATGCAGAGCTGGCCTTCCCTGGTTACCATGAGGTTTCCAGGATGGGGGTCTGCATGGAAAAGCCCTGCCTTGAAGTATTGTTCCATGAAGTTTCTCAAAAGGGTCGTAGCCAGCTTCTTCTTATCCACGCCCGTTGACTCCAGTAGGGCCAGGTCTCCAGCGCTGGTATGCTTCATCCTCTGCAGGGTCAAGACGCTGGAGGTGGAGAGGTCCCAGTAGACCTTTGGTATCACCACGTTTGGGTCCCTGGCATAGAGGTTGTAGAACTTGGCCGTGTTGGAGGCCTCTGAGACGAAGTCCATCTCGTTATTAATGAGCCGGTAGAATTCCTCTACGAGCATGGTGGGACAGAAGAACTTTAATTCCTCTATCCGCTCCGCCCTTTCTGCAATGAGGGACAGAAGGTCAAGGTCGCTCCAGACTACCTCCTCTATCCCTGGTCTCTTGACCTTCACCACCACCTCAGTAAGGTCCTGTAGCCTGGCGGCATGTACCTGGGCGATAGAGCCGCAGGCGAGGGGTTTGTCCTGGAACTCCGCAAAGAGTTTGTTTATGGGGGACTTCAGTTCTGTTTCTATGGTGGCCCTGGCAAGTCTTGGGTCAAAGGGTTTAACCTCCCTCTGGAGCTTGCGGAATTCTGTGATAAATTCCTCTGGGACGATGTCCGGGCGTGTGGAGAGGAACTGGCCGAGCTTGACGTATAATGGGCCAAGCTCCTGGAGGACGCGCACCGTGCGGGCAGGTAATGGCACCTCCTCAGGGACGTGCTTTTCCAGGAAACGTCTGCCGATAGGTAGGTGCTCGTGGAGCTTCAGGCGGTATACCAGGTGGCCAAAGCCGTGTCTCGCCAGTACCTGGAGTATCTGGGAGAGCCTGCGGAATCGCCCTGGGGTCCTGGTTATGTCTCTCAGTTGCAAGACGACCTCCCGTAGGGGCACGTTGCAACGTGCCCCTACATTAATAATGCACGTATTTCCTTTGCCTGTTTCAAGAGGGGCAGTAGCTGGTCAACAGGCAGCATGGTGGCCGAATCGCTGAGGGCCTTTTCTGGCGTCTCGTGTACCTCTATAAACAGGCCATCCGCCCCGGCGGCCACCGCCGCCCTGGCCAGGGGGAAGACCATCTCCCTCTGCCCCCCGGAGGCATGGCCTAGGCCACCTGGAATCTGTACGCTGTGCGTGGCATCGTACAGGACAGGGTAACCTAGCTCTCTCATTACTACCACAGATCGCATGTCACTCACGAGATTGTTGTACCCGAAGGCAGTCCCCCTCTCGGTAAGGATAATCTGGTCGTTACCCGTGCTAGAGACCTTTTCGGCCGCATACTTCATGTCCCAGGGGGCGAGGAATTGCCCCTTCTTTATATTTACAGGGCGCCCGGTCTGGGCCGCCACTACCAGGAGGTCTGTCTGACGGCAGAGGAAGGCAGGTATCTGCAGTATGTCCAGTACCTTGCCCGCCTCTTCTGCCTCCTCAGGGGAGTGGACGTCGCTCAGGACGGGGACGCCTACGGTCTCTTTTATCTCTTTAAGTATCTCCAGTCCCTTTTTGATACCAGGCCCCCTGTAGGAGTGCATGGAACTCCTGTTGGCCTTGTCGTAGGAGGCCTTGAAGACGAAGGGTATGTCCAGGGACTGGGCAATCCCCTTGAGTCTCTTGGCCAGGGCTAGACAGGTCTCCCTGTCTTCAATCACACAAGGCCCCGCCACTAACACCAGGGGCTTACCTGCACCGATAGATAGGTTGTTTATCTTCACATTTTTCATAAAAATAGCGGCCAGGAAAAGGGGTTAGGGGACATGGGCCAGGGGTTAGTGTTTTTCCCCTACGCCCTACCCCCTACTCCCTACCCCCTATTCCCTATTCCCTATTCCCTACCCCCTAG
>JASEHG010000237.1 GCA_030018855.1 Candidatus Brocadiaceae bacterium | reverse complement strand
GTTGCAACGTGCCCAAGTTTGTAGGGGCACGGCGCGCCGTGCCCCTACTATACAGTTTGTTTCTTGCCGGCCTCTATAGCCTCCTGTAGCCTAATAGCCCCCGTGTACAGGGCCTTGCCTACGATTGCCCCTTCCACACCTAAAAGGCTTAAGGCCCTGAGGTTCTCCAGGGTGGCAATCCCCCCTGAGGCGATTACCGGTGTCTTTATAGTCTGTAGGAATTGCTTTAAGAGGATTGTATCCGGACCCTGGAGTGTGCCGTCCCTGGATATATCCGTTACGATAAAGGCCCTGGGACCTGCCCCCTCAATCCGCTGGGCCAAATCCATTAGGGAGAATTCGGAGACCTCTAACCAGCCCTTTACTGCTATCCGTCCGGCCTTGTGGTCCAGGCCAATAGCAATACACCCAGGGTATTCCTTGCACAGTTCTTCAACAAGCCTAGGAGAGTCCACCACCTTTGTACCAAGGATAACCCTGTCCAGGCCCATTGCCAGTACCTGGGCGGCACTCTCTTTTGTCCTGATACCTCCCCCGAACTGGAGGGGTATCTTTACCGCCTGGAGGATGCGCCTCAGGGAATCCAGGTTTTTGGGCACCCCCTCACGGGCACCGTCCAGGTCAACCACGTGCAAATATTGGGCCCCCTGGGCCTGCCACGCCAGGGCCGCCTGTACAGGGTCATCATAGTAGACGGTCTCTTCCTCAAAGCGCCCCTGGGTGAGCCTGACACACCTTCCACCGCTCAGGTCTATGGCAGGGATTATTAGCATCTAAATTTCAAATCTCAAATTGCAAATTTCAAATTACTAGTTGGAGACCTCTGAAAAACTCTACACAAGTGTCATTCCTTCGGCTTCGCTCAGGCGGCTCAGGGCTTCGGCTCACTCGGAACAACACACAGCGTTGGGATGACTTTTTCAGAGCTCTCAGTCGGTTTAATTTGTAATTTGCAATTTGCAATCATTATTTCTCCCGTCTTTTCAAGATACTTACCTGATAGTATTTGATGCGTGGGAAGACCTCTCCACTGCCTGGGAACTCCAGGGTGGCGTATTCCTCGCCCCCAGGTCTGAAGAGCTGGGGGGCAAAGATACCTACCGTGAGGAGGTTTTTGTCAGAATCAAAGAGGGCTATGGACAGGGCAAAGCTGGACTCCTCCTTCCCAACGTTTTTTACCTTGATTTTTGCCATCACGTCCGCGGGGTGGATAAACTCCAGCTTCCCCAGGACAAAGAGGTCGTTGGAGAGACCTTCCTGGAGGGAGATACTGAAGGCCCTGAAGCCCGAAGAGACATCGGAAAAGACCTCGGTCATAACTGAGAGGGGAAAGACCAGCAAGATTATTAGGAACCACGGTTTACAAGACATGACTGCGGTAGACCCATCTTGACGGGGGGTTCTAACCATTCTCCCTCCTAAAGGGCCGCAAAATTTCTCAAGATAGACAGCCCTACGCTCTGGCTCTTTTCCGGGTGGAACTGGGTGGCAAAGAGGTTGTCTTTCCAGATGAAGGAGGTAAAGGTGGTGCCGTAGTCCGTAGTGGCGGCCACCACCCCTGGGTCTTCCGGGCAGACGTAGTAGGAGTGGACAAAATACACGTACGACCCCTGAGGGATGCCCCTGGCCAGGGGGACATCTCTCAGGAAGGATACCTGGTTCCACCCCATGTGAGGCACCTTCAGCCCGTCCTGCGGAAACCTCACCACCCTGCCGGGGATAACGTTGAGGCCGGCGTGCAAGCCATCCTCTGTGCCTTCGGAGAAGAGTATCTGCAGTCCCATACATATCCCCAAAAAGGGACGGCCCTGTTTTATGTACTGGATAATAGGCCCTACCAGACCCCGCTCTTCAAGCCCCTTCATCGTATCGGCAAAGGCCCCTACACCAGGGAGTATCAGTTTCTCTGCCCTTTCCAGTTCCTCGGGGCTGTGGATAAGGGTCGCCCCGAAGCCTACCCTTTCCACAGCCTTCTGTACGCTCCTCAGATTGCCCATCCCGTAGTCAACAATTGCAATCATGTCTTATCTTGGGGGACGATAACTATGTCTACCCTGCGGTTCTTCTGTCGGCCAGCAGGGGTAGAGTTATTGGCTATTGGGTGCTGGTCGCCCAAGCCAGCCATGTAAACCTTCTTTGGGTCCAGGTGGCATTTGTCTACCATGTAGTGGAGTACAGAACTAGCCCTGGCAGAGGATAGCTCCCAGTTGGATTTGAAGCGGTCCTTCTGCTTTTTTATGGGCAGGTTGTCAGTATGACCCTCTACCCGTACCATGGCCGTAGACAACTGGGGTTTAAGGGCCTTGGAGACCTTGTTGAGCAGGGGCTTGGCTCCGGATCTCAGGGTATGCTGTCCTGAGGCAAAGAGCTTCGCTGAGGGGAGGGAGAGGACTATCTCATCACCCCTAATCCCAACGGTCACTCCTGTCCCACTTAACTGGGCCTCCAGAGTTTTCTTGTAATTCTCCAGGTTCTGAGCGGGCCTCTGTGCCGCCTGCTGTATCTCCGCATCCTTCTCCGCCAGCTTGGTCTGGAGTTCCGTGTTAGTCTTCTGCATCTCCGCAATGGTGTCGTTCTGATAAGCTACCTGCTTCTCCAGTGCCTTCCGGTTCCCAGCACAGCCGTAAAGAAACGTGATAGCTACCAAAAATACCACACACCTAAACACCGTTCCTCTTCCAATCATTTCGTTCCTCCTTTTTAAAATTTTACCCTAAAAATTCCACTTTACAACCTCCGAGAGGATAAATAACCGTGAGTCAAAGAATCTGATAAAAGGCCCTTGCAGTGATAAGGCTACCAGTGTTGCTATGGACAGAAAGGGCGCATAAGGCAGCTTTCGCTCTTTTCCAGACCACAACAGCGGTATAGACCCCGCCAGGGCAAAAAAGGGCG
>JASEHG010000236.1 GCA_030018855.1 Candidatus Brocadiaceae bacterium | reverse complement strand
CTCCTTTGAACAAGTAGACAGTAGCTAGTAGTCAGTAGACAGGGAAAGACATTATTCCTAGCTACTAGCTACTGTCTCCCGCCTCCATCGCCGCCTGATAGACAAGCCTGAGGGGGATACCCTTTTCCTCGGCTATCCTACGACAGTCCTCATATTCGGGGGCAACACGCCTTACCTGACCATCTAACCAACCCACCTTTACCTTTACCTTACCGTAGGGTGTACTTACCTCGGCAGGCATACGCTGGAGTTTCTTTCTGGCCACCTTGTAGGCCCTTATCCCAAAGGTGGTAGTCTCCTGGAAAAATATCATCTCTACGCTGGGCCTGACGGCCTCCGTTACCAAGACACTCAAGAGGATACCAGGCCTGTTCTTCTTCATCTGTATGGGCGTGGTATAGACCTCCAGGGCGCCTGCCTTGAAGAGTTTCTCCGTTACGTAACCGCACATCTGTCCGCTCATGTCGTCCAGGTTAGTCTCTATCATCCAGACCTCTTCTTCCTCGGTCTTCTCGGCAAGCTCTCCAATAAAGACCCTGAGAAGGTTGGGGTGGCCTGGATTCTCCCTGGAGCCGGCACCGTAGCCCACCTTTTCAAGATGCATGTCCGGGCAGACCTCGGCCTCCTCTGTTAGGGTAGTCAAGATGGCGGCCCCTGTAGGGGTGGTTAACTCCTGGGCAATGCGGGTGGTGATTATCTTCCTCCCCTTCAATAATTCAAGGGTAGCAGGGGCGGGCAGTGGGAGCCTGCCGTGCTCGCCCTCTACGAAACCTGAACCAGTGGGTAGAGGCGATGAATAGGCCTTCTCTATCCCAAGGGCATCCAGGGCTATCACTGAGCCTGCTATGTCCAGTATGGTATCCAGGGCCCCCAGTTCGTGGAACTCTACCCCGTCCAGAGAGGTGTGGTGAATCCTTGCCTCCGCCTCCCCAAGTCTTGTCAGCACCCTCAGACACCTCTCCTTCGTGTCAGACTTCAAGGTGGAAGAATGTAACATATCCAGGAGGTCTTTGAAGGTGTAGGCCCTATTGTTACCGTTTGTCTGGGGCAGGGAGAGGGGGTCAAACTTGGTACCGGCAAGTCCCCCCCTATGTACAGTTCTAAAGGAGAGTTCGTGAGGCGGGAGTGGTATCTTCTTAAACTCCTCTACGAGGAAGTGATAGTCAAGGCCCGCACCCACCAGCGAACCCAGTATCATATCTCCGCTAGCACCGGAGAAGCAATCAAAGTACGCTATCTTCAATGGTTACAGCGTGTGCTCCGCATCAGGCGGATTTTACACGATTTCTTGAGTCGGGAAAGATAGTTAGAGTAACAAAAACAAATGAGGTTAGCATAAATTGGCATTGAAGTCAAGGTGTCTTCTCTGAGGGTTGTAGCCGCTCCGCCTGAGGCGGATAGCCTGCGTAAATCATTCGGAAATCGTAGCCGCAGTCCGCCTCATGCGGATTAGCCTGCGGCTACAAGACGTACCCTGTGAGCCAGAGAACCCATTGCATTTCAGTAAAAAAGATTTATAATTTCTTACAAATTAGTGGCAGGGGAGGGCTTATGTATATTTCTGACAAATAAACAATGCCCAGATTCTACACAAATAGCCCCTCGCCAGGGGGGGCAGACCCATGTGTCTGCCCTGAACCAGACCTGCCCTTGAGTCCGCCTCAGGCGGAAAAGGGACGGTTCAGGGTCTGCCCGACTGCGCGCTCTACAAAGGCATTCTCTCTGTTAGAGATTGTGTCGGTAATAGCCATTATTGGTATCCTGGGGGGTACTATTGCACCCCTGGCCTTTCAGCTGTTTACCAGCAAGAGGGGGGAAGTTACAGTAGACAGGCTGGAAGAGTTCAAGAAGGCCATAATAGGCAACCCCTTTGTTATTGGCGACGATGTAAGGACCTCCTTTGGCTACGTAGGGGACATGGGTAACCTACCAGCTTCCCTCCAGGACTTGTATATCCGAGGTGTCCAGCCAACCTACAGTTACAATTCAACTCTAAAGACAGGTGCAGGCTGGCGCGGGCCATATATTAACCCCGACGTCATTGAAGACCTGGCCACCCTGAGACTGGATGCCTACATGCAACAGTTCGTATACAGCACCACGGCATTCACAGACACACAAACAAATGCATCAGCAATAGGGTCATTGACCAGCACCGGCCCAAACCGTACACAGGGCGGGGCAGTGGCGGATGACCGGAAGGTGTATATCTTTCAATCAGAGGCCCGTGCTACGGTCTCTGGTTTTGTGAAAGACACGCAGGGCAACAGGCTAGGAGGGGTCTCGGTTACGATAAATTACCCCAGCAACGGCACCCTCACAACCTGCACTTGGCCCACACAGTCGGATGGTTACTTCGTCTTCCCCAACGCCCTCTGCCCCAATACCTATATCCCTTACGGGAATCGCAGTATCACCATAGAACCCAAGCTGGTGTATGCCCCTGGGAGCTACCAGGTTGGGGATTTCTATGGTAAGAAAACTGGTCCCCCGTCCAATCCCGTCCCCCCCGAAGACCCTCCTGATGGCATCCCGGACGACGTAATCATTTACGTAACCAATCGCTCCCCAAACGATATAACAATTAGGGGAATAAGGGTATACTTTGACGTTAATGCCAGAGGGGGACAACCTAATTATGACGAACTGTTCGTGGCCGGGCCCATAGACGTCTATGCCGCTAAAGAAACAGGAGGTGGACAGAGCGGGTCCGCTGCAAAGTTCACCGGCGGTAGCCCCCCCCTCATTTTGGGTAATATTGGTGGTGCCTCTGCGCAGAACCACGTTGTGAGGGTACAATCCCCTCAGACCCATCTGCCCGACCTTCGTATAGTGGATTTTGCTGCTGGAGAGACAGCAAGAATAGCATTAACAGATTTTAAGAGTGGAGGCAAACA
>JASEHG010000235.1 GCA_030018855.1 Candidatus Brocadiaceae bacterium | reverse complement strand
CCTTCTACCTTCTTCTTACAAGAAGGACACTCCATCGCCTTTTCAAGGTGGACACCGCCGCCCTTCTTGGTGACCGTTACCCTCTCCTTACAGTCAGGGCACTTCACCTGAGCAATTGGCTTCTCAGTAACACGGCCCACCACCTTCTTGCAGGCATCGCACAGGAGGACCTCCTGTCCACACTTATTACAAACGTGGGGCTCCAATGCCGTCCCCTTCCCCTTACAGTTAGGACAGAGCATCCGTGTCTCCAGATGGACACCCCCGCCCTTCTTTGTGGCCAGGGTCTCCGTCTTGCAGGTTGGGCAGGTTATCTTCTTAGGGGACTCCTCACCCGCCTGCGCGGGGAGCCCCTGCCCCAGGGTGGTCTGAACACCTACAAAAGACATAGTCAAAATCCCTAGCAAACATCCCAAGATTATCCCGTATCTCATTTTCTTACACCTCCTATCTCAAAGCCGTAGGGGCGTGTTCCAACACGCCCCTACCATCCAAAACATACCTGGGCTCGTAACCCCTAAGCCTCAGGGAATTAAAGACAACCAGAAGAGAACTGAAGGCCATGAAACCTGCGGCCATCATCGGGCTCAGATGCCCCAGGGCGGCCATGGGGATGGCTACAATATTGTAGGAAAAGGCCCAGAAGAGGTTCTGCCTTATCGTCCTCATCACTTGCCTGCTAAGGGCCACCGCCTCGGCTACCTTTTTAATGTCTCCCTTCATAAGGGTAACCTGGGAGGACTCCAGGGCCACGTCTGTACCGGTACCCATGGCAAAGCTCACGTCTGCGGTCATAAGGGCCGGGGCGTCATTTATCCCGTCCCCCACCATCCCCACCTTTCTACCCCTCAACTGTTCCCCCTTTATCTCCTCCACCTTCTCCGCAGGCTTTAACTCGGCCTTGAACCGCTCTATGCCCACCTGTCTTGCCACCTCCTGGGCACTCTCGTAGTGGTCCCCGGTCAGTAGAGAAGGCTCTATACCCATGGCCTTTATCCTGTCTATTGCCTGTAAAGAGGTGTCCTTTATGCCATCCGCCAGGGCAAAGAGGGCAGAGGCCTTGCCATCGGTGGCAACGTACACCAGTACCCTCCCACCCCCCTTTAACTCCCTGGCCTTTGCCTCAAGGGGCGCAAGGTCTATGCCCTGTTCCCATAACATCCTCTGACCGCCGATGGTCAGCAAGTGGCCGTTACACCTTGCCTTCACGCCCTGACCGCTATAGGCCCGAAAATCGGCGGCTGTCTGGAGTGGTACGCCCTTTTGCTCGGCATACTCTACGATGGCCCTGGCGAAGGGGTGCTCCGAGGGCCTTTCGCAAGAGGCCACCTGGGAGAGGAACTCTCCATCAGGTATTTGTGTGGCATTATAAAATTGGGTCACGGTGGGCCGACCTTGGGTTATTGTGCCAGTCTTATCAAAGAAGAGGACGTCAATCCTGGAGGCCTCCTCCAGACTCTGGGCGTCCCGAATCAGGATGCCCAACTGGGCGGCCCTGCCCACGCCCACGGTAACGGCCGCAGGGGTGGCCAGGCCAAGGGCGCAGGGGCAGGCAATGAGTAGTACGGCAATGGAGGTAGTAAGGGCCACAGGGTAACAATACCCCGCCCACAACCAGCCAAAGGCCGTGCCGCCGGCTATTAGCAGTACCACTGGCACGAAAATTCCAGATACCCTGTCGGCCAGGCGTTCCACAGGGGCCTTGGAGGACTGGGCCTCCCTGACCATCCTTATAATGTGGGCAAAGGTGGTATCCTCCCCTACCCTGAGGACCTCAAAGACTATGGTACCGTCAAGGTTTATTGTGCTGGCCTGAACGGTATCACCTGGCGCCTTAACTACAGGGAGTCCCTCGCCGGTGAGGGAGGCCTCGTCCATGGTGGTACGCCCGTCTATAATGCGGCCATCAGCCGGTATCCGCTCCCCCGGCCTGACGATTACCCTATCGCCAACGGAGAGTTCTTTTACAGGCACTTCTATCTCTGCGGCCTCCCTCAGGCAGTGGGCCTTCTTGGGTACCAGGGTCATCAACCCCTCTATCGCCTCCGTGGTCCTGGCCCTGGCCCTCGCCTCCAGGAAGCGACCCAGCAGGACAAGGGTAATAATCATACAGGCAGTCTCAAAGTATAGTTCCTTTACCCCCCACGTCAGTGACGTAAGGCTGTAGGCATAGGCGGCGCCACTGCCCATGGCTATGAGCGTATCCATATTAGCCTTGAGGTGTTTTAATTGTCTCAGTGCCCCCACGAAGAACTCCGAACCTGCCCCAAAGACCACTACCGTTGCAAGTAGAAATTGGAGGTAAGAAGAATGGGGAAAATCCAGTTCCAGCATGGCAATCAGGAATACGGGCGTTGTGAGCAGTGCCGAGATGACAAGGCGCCTGCCGGGGGTGGTTAATGCCCTCACGTACCCCTTCTCCAGTGAATAACCCAGGGAGGCGAGGGTGGAGCCAATCACATCCTCGTTGACGTTCCCCCTCAGGACCGCCTCCCCTGTGGCAAAATTCACCCTTGCGTCCTCTACACCTTCTAGTTGTGTGAGGGCATTTTCTATACGGCGGGCGCAGGAGGCACACCGCATACCTTTTATGTGGAGTATCTTTTTATCGTTAGACATGAATGCTTCTTTCCTTTAACCAACAAAAAGCCAGACCCCGTCATGCTGAGTGAGCCGAATCCGCCTTAGGCGGACTCAGGCGGAGAAGGGGAAGCGAAGCATCTAGGTTCCTCATCCACCTTAGGCGGATTGGCATTTGTCATTCTCCTTCGTCTCTACTCCCTACTCCCTATCCCCTACTCCCTGCCTTGTGTTATCGCCCAAAGTTCTTGAGGATAGTAATAATCTCCTCTATCTTTTCCCGCTTATCCTCTTCCCTGCCGGAGCGCATGGCCTCCGTAACGCAGTGCTCCAGGTGTTTCTTGAGGACGAGCTCCTGC
>JASEHG010000234.1 GCA_030018855.1 Candidatus Brocadiaceae bacterium | reverse complement strand
GGTTTAAGACCTGTCCCTGCGATTTTAATGGGGACACCTATGCTCAAGAGAGACATAAAATACATGAGAATTAGTAGCCGCTCCGCCTCAGGCGGATAGCCTGCGTCAGTAGACAGTACACCTATGAACAAGATGGACGTAAAATACATGAGGATGGCAATAGAGAAGGCCAGGGAAGGGGTACTCAAGGGACAGGCCCCCTTTGGGGCTGTCATCGTCAAAAGTGGCAGGGCCACCCCCGACAAGGGAAGGGTACTGGCCTGCGAGCATAACAAGGTCTGGAAGGACTGTGACATCACGGCGCATGCAGAGATAACCGCCATCAGGAAGGCATGCCGGGGGTTAAATACCGTAGACCTCTCAGGCTCTATACTCTACGCCACCTCTGAACCATGCCCCATGTGTTTCGGTGCCATACACTGGGCAGGTATCTCCAGAGTGGTATTCGGGTGCAGGATAAGAGATGTAAAGGAGTTGGGGTTCTCAGAGCTTACTGTCTCTGCAAGGAGGCTGAGCTCCCTGGGAGGGAGTCCTGTAAAGGTGGTTGCCGGGATACTCAGGGGAGAATGTCTTGAAGTGATGAAACTCTGGCAGAGGCTTGGGGGACTACCTTATTAGGGATTGCGGATTTTAGATTTAGAATTTAAAAATTAGCAATTCCAACCCCGCAAGTCTGCCTGGTCAGTGCTAATTGCCCACTACACAAGTCGTTTTATATCAATGTGATACAAAAAATTTATCCAAAATATTTGCCTGACTCCAAGGTGTGTGGTATACTTAACCCTAAAATGTGAGTGGCCATTCACTCACTATAATGGCAGGATGGATTTTCTTCATTTATTTTCCCAAAGGGGAAAGGAGGGAGGCCGTACATGACAAGCCTAGCTACTTACTTGAAAGGGCAGGACATACCTGCAAAGAGGCTTTCTTATCTGGCCGGGAATAAGATATTTGCTGAGACAGACCAGGCCAATGGGATGTACTTCATTGAGTCAGGGCAGGTGAAAATAATGAAGAATACGCCCCAAACGGATGGGGAGATAAGCCTGGCTACCCTGGGACCAGAAGACTTCTTTGGTATCTTATCCTTCAGTTCGGGCAGGACCCGCCTAGCCGATGCCGTTGCCCTAACAGACTGCACCGTGTGGGAGATAGATAAGCGGGCCTTCAGGGAGGCCGTGGATAGGTGTCCAGAATTCTCCTTACTCCTCATAAGCGGTCTAGTGAGGAGGTTGGAGGCATTGAATGCGCGGATGGAGGAGATGTCTGGATATCTGAAGGAGTTCACCGGCCGGATGGAGGACCTCTCTTCTCTATGGCACTCCTTAGCCCCGATGGGGGGACTAGGCTAATGAAAGATACAGGGATACTTTCTTATCTCAAGAGTGCCGATTTATTAGTTAGGTGAAAGTGGCTGGACCACCCCCGACAAAGGAGAGAAAGGATGACTATATTTGCAGAATGTTTCCATAAGAATAAAGTGCCCGCAAAGAGGTTAGACTTCCATGCCGGCACTCCGATCTTCTCTGAAGCGGACGCCGCTAGCGAGATGTATTTCATAGAGGCCGGTATGGTGCGGATAACACGGAACGTGCCTGAGATACACAGGGAGATAAGCCTGGCCCTGCTTGGGCCAGAGGAATTCTTTGGGATTATCTCCTGTGCTACGGTGAAGTCCAGGAGGACCGCTGATGCCAGGGCCGTAACGGATTGCACCCTCTGGCAGATAGATAGGGAGACCTTCCGTGAGGCGGTAACCAAGAGTCCGGAATTTGCACGGTTGGTGATACAGTGCCTTATAAAGAGACTTGAAGAACTCCAGGTCAAGATGAAGAACACCACCGAGCAGATGGCGGAGTTTACACAGCGGATGGAAGACCTTTCCGCCCTCTGGAGTTCCCTTGTAACGTGGGGATGATGCCCCCAAGAGGCTATCTTTTAGGGGAGAACCACTCTCTGCGGTGGCCCAGCCACCCAGGAAAGGTTCTCCCTTTTTCTTTTAGAAGAATTTGTTAAAATAGGGCCTCTCATGGGCGAAGTCCTCGTTAAAGAAAAAAGAAAGAGGCAGGGGACCAAGAGGCGAGAGATACTCAGGGCCGCCCTGGAACTCTTTGCAGAAAAAGGGGTAAAGGCCACCACCGTCAAGGACATTGCTGGAAAGGCGGGGGTGGCTGAGGGTTCCCTCTATCGTCACTGGAAGGGTAAAGAGGGGTTGGCCGAGGAACTGTTCTGCACGAATATGAAACACTTCAAGGACTGCCTGGAGGCAGAGATAGAGGGATTCAAGGGTGCTAAACTACGGCTCAAGAGGGCCCTTGGGGCCTTCTACACCTTTGCGGAAAAGGAACCGATGGTCTACAGATTCCTCATCCAGGCCTCTCACCACGAATTAAGTTACCTCTTACCCCGCACACCTAAACCCATGGACTTCTTCATGAGAATCGTAGGGGAAGGCATCCGGTCGGGGGAACTGAAAGAGGTAGAGCCTCCCCTGGCGGTAGCCTTCATCATTGGGGCTGTCACCAAGCTCCCGGACTACAGGAGGATGGGGATTATAAAGGGGGAATTGAAGGGCTATATTGACCCTCTCATTGAACTCCTGTGGGAGGGACTAAGGGCTGGAAATGGGCTGGGGAAGACACTTTTTCAACGAAAGGGATAAAAGAGATGGCAAGTTTCATAGACAAACTGAAGTCAAAGGAAATCCCAGCAAAGAAAGTCTCTTACAAGGCCAACAGCGTTATCTTTTCGGAGATGGAATCCGCCAGCGGTATGTATTTAATAGAGTCGGGACAGGTAAAGATACTTAAACGGATACCTGATACTAGAAATGACATAGACCTGGCCACCTTTGGACCCAATGAGTTCTTCGGAGAGATGTCCCTCATCGCAGGGAGGCCCCATTCGGCCGACGCCCTGGCCATTACGGACTGCACCCTATGGC
>JASEHG010000233.1 GCA_030018855.1 Candidatus Brocadiaceae bacterium | reverse complement strand
GTACAGAGGCAAGCTGGGCCAGCTCTTTTATGTCCGCCCCGGCGCTAAAGAAGTTGCCCGTACCTGTAACGATTACCACCTTAGCCCCCTTTAACTCCACCAGGGCCTTGTCCATCTCCTCCATCACCTGGCTGGAAAGGATGTTCACGGGCGGGTGATTAATCCTTAGTAAGGCAACCTCCTCTTCTACGCTCATCGTAATAGTGGGTTCTACCATAAAGGTCCTCCCTAAAAGTCGTAGGGACGTATTGCAATACGCCCCTACCATTTTATTAAAGTTTTATCCCCTTTTTCAGAGTAAACTTATCGTCTATCTTCATGATATACCCGGCCTCTACCCCTGGGTCGTGCTGGAAAATCACCAGCCATTTCTCCTCAAGGGCCTGCCCCAATAGCCTCCTCTTTGCCTCCAGGGTCTCCAGTGGGTAAAGGTCATAGGACTGGATGTAGGGGAGGTGGAGATGGCCTGCCATAGGCACAAGGTCGGCCAGGAAGAGGGCCACCTGGCCATTGGATTCTATCTTTACGCATTGGTGGAAAGGGGTGTGGCCCCCTGTCCTTAACAGGGTTATCCCCTTCTCTATCTCCAGTTCTTTATCCTCAACAAGCTCCAGACGGCCGCCCTCCTCCAGGGGCAGGAAATTCTCTCTGATGTAAGAGGCGCGCGTTCGCTCGTTAGGATTGACGGCATTCTCCCACTCACCCTTCTGGATAATATATTTGGCCTTTGAGAAACATGGCATGACGCACCCCTCCCACGAGAAGGTGTTCCCGCCGGCATGGTCCATGTGGAGGTGGGTATTTATTACTATATCTATATCGTGGAAGGTCAGGCCATGCTGGGCCAGGGAGTTCTCAAGGGGTGGACTCCTCTTTACGCCATAGATGCGATGGAACTTTTCGTCCCCCTTATTCCCTATGCCCGTGTCTACCAGGATGTCCCGTTCACCCGTCTGAATAAGGAGACACCCGAGGGCCATGTTGATACGATTTTTCTCGTCGGGAGGGCAGAGTTTCTCCCACAGGACCCTGGGCACCACCCCGAACATGGCCCCGCCATCAAGGTGGAAGAGTCCATCGGTACAGTAATGGAGCGAGAACCTGCCCAGCTTCATGGGCATAACTAGGGGGTAGGGAGTAGAGTGTAGGGAGTAGCAAGATTTTGTTTTTATTACACCCTACTCCCTACCCCCTACTCCCTGTATTTAGTCCTCCTGGTATATAACGTCATCATAAAAGGCCTCTATGTCCCTCTTATGTCTGAGTTCTTCCTGGGCCAGGAGTTCCAGGAGGTTCTTCACCTCGGGGTCATTGATGACCGTGGCCAGCTTTGTATAAAACTCGTGGGCCTCCTTCTCCTGCTTCATGGCAAAGACCAGGACGTCCTGAAGATTGGAGGCCTCCGTAAGTGTCCTATTTTTAAGATATTCGGCTATCTTCAGGTCTTGTATCTTCTGGGGGTGGACGTCCTTGAGCTTAGAACGGTCTAACCCCTGTAGCGCTGTCTTGTGCCGTAGTTCCTCCTCTGCCAGTTGGGAAATCATGGCCTTGGCACCAGGGTCCTCTATCTTATTGATGATACCGCTATAGACCTTATGGGCATTATCCTCTCGCTCTATAGCCCATTTCAGTACCTCATCCAGCGTTAAATTTGGCATCTTCCTAACACCCTCCGGCAGGGCGGTAGCCCCACCTAACAGCAAAAAGTGAGGGGACTGCCGCTTCCCTGTATTGGCCCTGGGATTTTGGGCTATTTTATTCCTTAATGCCAAGCAAATCAAATGAAAACCGATACATAACTAGGGGGTAGGGAGTAGAGAAAAAGATTGCTACCCCCTACTCCCTACACCCTACTCCCTAGACTTTGTACTTGTTGAAAAAATCTAAAGACCGTATAATAACCTTTGTTCTGGGAAGAACTTTTGGGGCACCGTTTGACTTTAGAGGCACGGCAGGCCCGTGCCCTTACAAGACTGTCTTGACGAAGACAACGGTAAAGGACAAGATTCAGGCCCTCAAGGCCGAGGTGGAGAAGGTCATCGTCGGCCAGCACGAGCTTATTGAGGGCATCCTGGTGGGGTTACTCTCGGATGGGCACATCCTCCTGGAGGGCTACCCTGGCCTTGGCAAGACCATGACTGTGAAGACCCTGGCCAGGGTCATTGATGCCGAATTCCACCGTATTCAGTTCACTCCAGACCTCGTCCCCGGGGATATCATCGGCTTTGAGATGCTGGAGCCAGGCTCTATGAAGACCACTATCCACAAGGGGCCTGTCTTTACCAACCTCCTCCTCGCAGATGAGATAAACCGCGCCCCTGCCAAGGTGCAGAGTGCCCTGCTTGAGGCGATGCAGGAACGGCAGGTGACCATAGGCAGGACCACCTACCCCCTTGAGAAGCTCTTCCTGGTGCTGGCCACCCAGAACCCTATTGAGGTGACAGGAACCTACCTCCTCCCTGAGGCTGAGGTGGATAGGTTCATGCTCAAGTTAAGGATTACTTACCCCTCTTATACAGAGGAAAGGAGCATTACGGAGAGGCAGGTATTGGACGAGGAGCCCAGGTTGAAGAGGGCATTCACCCCCAGGGAACTCCTCACCCTGAGACACACGATTGTAGACAGCTATCCCCTCCGGGAGGAATCTCCCATCCTGCGGTACTCCACACGTATAGTACGGGCCACCAGGCCAGAAGAGACAAACGGTTACATAAAAGGGCTAGTGGCCTACGGCGCCTCCCCCAGGGCCAGTATTGCCCTGGCCAAGGCCGCCAGGGCCTATGCCTTCCTCCAGGGGGAGGACATAGTAATGCCGGAACACGTCAAGAAGATGGCCTATCCAGTCCTCCGTCACAGGATAATACTCACCCATGAGGCCGAGGCCAGAGGGATAGAGCCCGATGAGGTCATTAACTCCGTACTGGACACGGTGCCTATATTAGATTGAA
>JASEHG010000232.1 GCA_030018855.1 Candidatus Brocadiaceae bacterium | reverse complement strand
CCAGAGAGGGAGAAGATAAACACTATACTCAAACGGCGACAGGAAAAGGACGGTGTAGTAGCTAAAGTGAATAAGAGAATCAAGAAAGCATTAGGAGAAGTTTGATGGAATGTAGGAAATGTTGCGGTACTGGGAAGCTAGGTGTTGAGATATGCCAGGAGGTTACTACGGGGTGTATTCCTGTAATTTTAGCAACCGGGGAAGTCCCTTGCGATGTTTGTTTGGGAACAGGTGTGGTCTATTCCAGGTATGGGGATGTTGTCCGAAATTCGGGCTCTTCGGTCCAAGTGCAGTTAGGAGGAATTTGATGGATAAAGCAAAACAGATACTAGAGAAGGCCGAATCCCTAGCACAACAAATAGGCATTAAAAATCTGGAGCTATACAAGCTCCTTCTTGAGATTAAGGAGAAGGAATACTACAAGACCCTGGGATATGTAAATTTCCAGAAGTACGTGATTGAGCGGATAGTGATAGCGTGGACAAGTGCCTACTATGGCATTCAGGTCGTTGAGAAGGCCCGTCGGTGGGGGCTGAATGGGGTATTGAAAGAAAGTGGATATGGCATAGAGGCGTTAAAGGTCATCTTCCGCCTGGACGATAAAGATAAGGTGAAAGAAGTCCTTCTGGCTGAAAATAAATTTTCATGCAAGAAGCTCAAGCGGATGTTGATAGTACGAAAGCCCATAGCCATAAAAAGCAGGTATGGGCTAAGAAAGAACGGGTTCGGTAGAGACCAGACTCAGGGAGCAGTTCTTGAATTTAATGGTAAGGCCGATGGCCAGCTTGAAAGGGATGTGATGGTTCTTGTCCGATACGTAAACGGCGAGGCTGAAAGAGAAGAAGCTGTTATGGCCTACAAGCATTTAGGGACGATATTAGGGTTTGGAGACAGAATACTGGATTTAGGGGAAAGGAAGGTACTATGCGGATAGCACTATTAGTAGTATCAATTTTGATGTTGGGCGGTTGGTCTTTGGCAGGGTATTTAATTCACAAGTACAAACCCTGGTCTGCAATGGGGAGATATCTCAACGAGCAGATTGACAAGTGGCAGGCACACATTACTAGGTAGGGAGGAAAAAAGATGGCCGCAATCCAAGAAGCGTCTGATGCACTTGCTCAACTAGTTAGAGACATAATTGCTATGGGGCGACAACCCCAGGCAATGGAACTTCTACAAAAAATGCAATTGGTAGAGGCTTCCAATTTTGACCGTTTCAAAGAAATGATGTATGCGAACATTGATTTGCAAGGTCAGGCCAGGGCAATGGCCTTTGCTCCTGCACAGGCATTACAAAGAGGTGAATTTTATTCACCACAAGCAATGTCTTTATTAGTAGACCCTCTGCTCAGGGGTGAGTTAGTTAGTGAGCCAGTCCGTAGTACCATCAACCAGTTGGCACAGGAACAAATGGCACTAGGTGCTGGCGATATAGACCGCCAATTTGAGGAGGCACTACGGCAGGTACAGGCCAATGCCCTGGGGCGCAATGTCTTGGATGTAGAAAATAACCAATTAAGTACCCCCTCTAGTCAAATGTTTGACCAGGCATTGCAGGAGCGTACCAGACAGCAAGGACAGTTAGGGAGTACCGTTAGAGGACAGGCATTGGCTCAACAGTTGCAAACGGGGTTACAGCTCAGGCAGTTGCTTACCGGGGGCTTGTCGGAGGCGTTTATGCAGGGCATTGGTGGTCGGGAAGCCCAACAGAGGGCAGTAAGTCCATTCTTTAACCTTGCGTCTACGGGGGGGTATCCCCAACTACCAGGATATACTCCAACTCCCCTGAGTTTTATCCTCCCAGGCCAGGGGGGGAACCAGATGCTATTGAATCAGGCTATGCAACCTAATCCCTTTGGTTCTATTTTGGGGACTTTGGGTGGACAAGCCTTGAGTGCTGGATTGCAACCATTGGTTTCCACAGGGTTAAGAAGCCTGGGCATCTTCTAAGGAGGACAGACATGGAATATTTATTGGCAGGTGGTGCAATAATTAGTATTCTGATTCTTGTGTTTGGTGTGCTGTTCCTTATTTTGGGCGTTGTTGACAAGGTAAAAAGGCTAGACTAAAAGATGGCAAGTCTTCCGCCAGCTAATGTGCCGGGGTCTCAGTTTTTGGAAGGGTTGGGAGGCTTTGGAGGCTTCGGGGCAGACCCTGTTTCTTTGGCCATAATGGGGTTAAAGTCTGGATTAGCTCTATCACAAGGCGATTTTATAGGGGCAATTCCTGGGTTGGGAGGCCCTATAAAGATGATGATGAGCATATTTGGTGGAGGCCCAGGCAAGACTACTGCTTCTAAGAAGGTGGGACAGCAGGCCCTGGATAGCTTTGAACCACAGGCCCAGATATACGAGGCTTTCGGTATTCCAATGGGGTCAATAGAAGACCCCACTGCTCCCCGTGGAAAGATATGGTTGAACAGAGGAGACCTCCGAAGGGGGAACAATATTGACAAATTGGTGAATGATACGATATGGGAAGCAGTCAAGAAGTCACTGACTCCCATTTTTGGGGCAGACAAGACAGCGATGATTTTTAATGAACTTTCCTCTGTCTCTCCCTTAATTCTGCTGAATAACGCAGAAGGTGTTACGCAATATCTGAAAGAACGAGGAGAGTCCTTGGGATTTGACCTAAAACCAGTACCCACTGTTTACCCTGAGAAAAAAGAAATAGCGGGACAGCCTGTAACACAAGAAGAATGGGACATGCTCAAGAATCATCTTCTAGAAATTCAAAGAAATCCATTATCTCAAGCTCATCCTGGAACCGAACCTTACGAAACCTTTTTTTCTGAACTTTCTTCTAAACTTCCAGAAAATTTAAGAGGATTAGCAGAAAGCATAGCAAATGTTGGTGAATTAGAGAGCTTAACACGAACCACTCCTGGACGCACAACCTATACTCTTTGGGGAGGGGCAATCGGGACAGCACCCCCCAGTCCTGTGGTTACAG
>JASEHG010000231.1 GCA_030018855.1 Candidatus Brocadiaceae bacterium | reverse complement strand
GGCGACCTATTAGGTCGCCCCTTGCTTTGGGTCTTTAGCATTGGGAGGGAAGGGCAATTCGTGAATTGCCCCTACTCTTTTAGTGAACCCTGGCTGATTGGTTTGCCCTTCTTTACGACTACCTGGGGTATCTCCTCCTCGGCCTCTTCCACCTCGTAGACGCCGATATGCCTCCTTATTACTTTTTCCAGTTCACCAACATACCTCTCCTCGGCAGGATAACACTCTACGCCGTGGGTATGGAGGTCAAGGCCTTCCAGTTCTACATACTCCGGGACCCTAAGGCCAATAGAGTGCCTCAGGCCAAGGAATATGGCAAAACCGGCGGCTGAGGCCCAGGCTATGGCAGTGACCATGGCAATGAACTGCGCCAGGAGTTGATAACCGGAACCCGTTATGAGTCCATTTACGCCACCGTAGGAGCCGTCAGCGAAGATCCCGACGGCCAGGAGTCCCCAGAGGCCATTAGCCCCGTGTACTGAGACTGCACCCAGTGGGTCGTCCACCTTGAAGACGCACTCCACAAACCAGACGCAACCCCTCATGAGAAGGCCAGCCAGCAGGCCGATGACCACCGAGGCCCATATAGGCACGTAGGCGCATGGGCCGGTGATGGCTACAAGGCCAGCCAGTGCACCGTTACACGCCATCATAATATCAGGCTTCTTGGTAGTGGCATAGGAGAGCCACATTACTACGGCGGCACCGGCGGCGGCGGCAAGGAAGGTATTGGTGGCTATAATTGAGATCCTCAAGTCCGTGGCGGCCAGCGTACTCCCTGCATTAAAGCCGAACCAGCCGAAGACAAGGATGAGGGTTCCTATTACGACGAAGGTAAGGTTGTGGCCAGGTATGGCGCTGGGCGTACCGTCTTTTAGATATTTTCCAATCCTGGGACCGACTGCCCACGCCCCTATCAGGGCCATTATTCCACCCACTGCGTGGACTACCCCCGAACCTGCAAAATCCCTGGCCCCAGCCCCAAAGGGCAGGGTGCCCAGCCATCCGCCTCCCCACATCCAGTGTCCATAGATGGGATACACCACACCGCAGACCAACATGCTGTAAATCAGATAGGCCGCCCAGCGGGTCCTCTCCGCCACTGCCCCGGCAATGATGGAGACGGCCTTCGTGACAAACATGACCTGGAAGAGCCACAGGACTACCGTGTTCACGTCATAGGACGGGCCTATGAGGAGGAAGCCGCTCCAGCCCACCATGGTATCTCCCTTATCCAACCCGGAGGCGAGCTGTGAACCTCCGAACATCAGGGCGAAACCAAAGAGCCAGAAGACCAGGGCCCCTACCGTAGTATCCATAAAGCAGTGGGCCATGTAATTCAGCATGTGCTTTGGTCTCAGGAACCCTCCTAAGAGGGCAAACCCTGCCTGCATGATAAACACCAGGAAGGCCCCTATAAGTACCCAGGTAAAATTGATGGAGTACTTTAACCCCGGTACGGTGTCAGAATAGGTCCCCGCACCACTGGGGTCTGCCGCTTCAACGACCTTGCCTAACAAAAGAATGGCTAACCCGATTAGCGGTAGCGCCACGAGCGAAAAATGAGATGTCTTTAGCATTTTGTTCACGGTGACTCCCCTTGTCTTTCCCAGAACCATCAAAAAAGTACTATAGTAATGTTAATAGCAACCAACACCACCACAACCAACAGAAAGAGTGGATCATCCATGGCAATAGGCTTTTTGTTTTTCCCAGAATTCTAGAAAGTAACTACAGAAAGTACAAAGTTTAGGCTACTTCGTACTCTAGCTGTTCTACCTCTTCAGCAACGCCAGCCTTGCGTGTTATCTCCACCAACCTGCCGGGGGCAATGACGTCTTCTCCCCTCTTTCCATCCCGTATGCGTATGACCTCTTCCACGGGTTCAACGAATATCCTGCCGTCTCCAATCCTGCCTGTCTTTGCGGCCCCGCAGATAGTATCTGCTATCTTGGGGACGTCCATGTCGGGGGCTACTACCTCAAGCTTCACACGGGGGACAAGCGCTTCTTGATGGCGGTGTCCCCTCCACTGGAGGATTATGCCCTTTTCGGCACCGGCCCCCGAGACAGGGGTTACGGTCATCCCCTGGAACCCCTCTCTCTCCAGGGAGCCTTTAACCACGTTAAGCTTTTCTAACCTTACAACAGCCACTACCTTTTTCATTTTTTGAATACCTCCAGTTAGGCCAGTTAGGCCCTAATTTCTATTACCTCTAATTCTTCATCATGAACCTGGGTCTCATGGGCGGGGGTCATCCTGACCCATCTTCCACCCTTGTCATGGCTCCCTATGTCCGTACTCTTTAGCCTCAGGGCAAACTCCGCCTCCTCGCCCAGTGGCAGGTTGGTGGGGGTAATCCTCACGACCTCGGTTACCCTGCTGACTACCTTCTCCACGTCGGTATCGGCCACTATTACTTCCATCCTGGCCTTGGGTAAGAGCTCTACAACGTATGTCTTCCCCTGCCAGGTAATCTCCTTTACGGAGGGGCCTTTTATGTAAGAATACCGTGCGTCGTCATAACCAAACCCCAACATGCATTCCTTAATTGCATCCAGTCTCCTAGGCTTAAAAAAGGCTACTATCTTCTTCATCTGATTTGCCTCCATGATAATTCGTTGTAAGTTTGTCGTTCTCACGTCATACCACAGTTAGCAACTAATGTGCCTAATTTTCAGGCACAGTATAAAGATTATATTGTCTATTTGTAATGTTTTGTACAGTATATATTTATGTTAGTATTGCAAATTATTGAATCGTTCCTGAGGTGCGTCAGACATTTTAGGGCATTTTTGTCCCATAAATTGCCTGATTTACGTAATTGGTTGTGTGTAAATACTTTAGTAATTGGAACTTTTTTGAGAATCCTGAAAATAAGGCAATTTTGTCCCGTTTTCCTAAGTACAGCATTAGGTGGAATTGGCGAGGCTAAGGGGGCAGGTGTAGGGGCAATTCAT
>JASEHG010000230.1 GCA_030018855.1 Candidatus Brocadiaceae bacterium | reverse complement strand
GCCATCCTTTATAGTTGGGTCAAAAATAAGAGACTGGATGGTGTGGACGTACTTATAGGGGTACTGGGTGGCCTCGTGGCCGTAACCGCTGGTTCTAATAGACTCGCCCCCTGGGGGGCCGCGGTGGTGGGGGTGTTGGCAGGGGTACTGGTACTCCTGGCAAGAGACCTCTTTGAAAAGGTCTTGAAGATAGATGACCCCGTGGCCGCCATCTCTGTCCATGGAGTATGCGGGGCCATAGGCACAATAGCCCTGGCCCTCTTCTGCCCCCTATCCACCCTCCCGACCGGGGACAGGCTCTCACAGGTAGGCATCCAGTTCCTTGGCGTCACTGTGGCCTTTGCCTGGGCCTTCGGCCTATCAATGTTTTTCTTCTGGGCAGGTAACAAGGTGGCACGGCTCAGGGTGGAGCGAGAGGAAGAGATAATGGGCCTGAACCTCGCCGAGTACGAGGATGCGGCCTCCTGGCTCAACTTTACGAAGATTAACCGCCTTCAAGACATTAACACCGTTCTGGAACAAAAGGTAAAGGAAAGGACGAGTGAACTCCAGAAGGCAAAGAGCTACACCCAGGCTATTATAGACAGCCTGCAAGACGTCCTGGTGGTCACTGACCCCCAGGGGAAGATACTCACCCTTAACCCCTCTGCAGAGGGCCTCCTGGGGTTTAAAAAACAGGAGCTAGTGGGCAAACCCCTGAGCTTGTTGGTGGCGGAAGAAGAATCGGTCTTTCAAGACCGATTACAGAAACTCCTCAGGGAAGGATTCCTCAAGGGGTTTGACAACCATTACTTCACCAAGGAGGGCCAGAAGCTCCCCGTTAACGTCAATGGTTCTATAATAAGGGACGAGGTGGGAGGGATAACCGGGGCAGTTACCATAGCTAGAGACATGCGGGAGACCACCCACCTTATTGAAGAACTCAGAGAGGCCAGGGGAGGCCTGGAACTTAAGGTACAAGCCAGGACACGGGAACTGGAAGAACAGAAGAGAAAATTTGAGGACGTGGTAAATACCCTGTACGACGGCCTGGTAGTACTGGATAGGAACTACGGTATAGCCTACTGGAATAAAAAGATGGAGGAGATTACAGGAGTAAACCGTCATGAGATAATGGGCAAGAGCATCCTGGAGGTCTATCCCCAACTCATGGGACAAGAACTGCGGGGGCTAATCAGTTCTGCCGCAATTGGGGAATTCTTTACGGCAGAAAACGTACCCTACACCACCCTCAGGGGCAGAGAGGGTTATACCTCCAGCAGGTTCTTTCCACTACGGGACAGTAACAACAACACCGTAGGCATAGTGGGGGTGATAACGGATACCACCGAGCAGAAGAGGTTGGAATCGGAAAAGGAGATTGTCTACAACATAAACAAGGTGGTCTCTTCCAGCTTCCTGACAGACGTCTTTAAGGCCGTGGGTTCGGAGTTAAAGAACGTAATAAACTTTGACAGGATAAGCATCGCCCTGATGGGGGAAGACGGACAGAGGTTTGAGGTCTTTGCCCTGAACACTGATTACAAGGACACGGGCATAAGGGAGGGTTACAGCTTCTTGAGAGAGGGTAGCCTGCTGGAAAGGGTCTACACCACCGCCCGCCCCTACATTGTGCAAGACACCGTGGAGAAGGAGTTCTGGTCCGATGAGGTACTCCTTAAGGAGGGCATACGGTCAAGGCTCGGCTATCCCCTGGAGTACAAGGGTTCCGTTATTGGGACCATTAACTTCGCCAGTAAGAGACCCCGCAACTTCTCAGAGAGACACTTCCGTATCCTTACGCAGATAGCCCCTCAACTGGCCATAGCCATAGAAAACATCAGGCTCTTTATCAAGATAAGAGAATCAGAAAAGAAGTACAAAGACCTCTACGACAACGCCCCGGACATCTATCTTACCCATGACAACCAGGGCATAATCCTGGGCTGCAACCTGAGCGGCGCAAAGATGCTCGGCTACGACAATAAAGAAGAACTGGTGGGCAAGCCCATCTCCGACTTCCAGCCCCCTGGGGTCCGAGAGACCTATGAGACCTTACTACCCCGACGCTTTTCAGGTCTGCACATTGAGGGATTAGAGTTACAACTGCTGAAAAAGGACGGGAGCGTCATAGATGTTGGCCTTAATGATAACCCCATCTATGATGACAAGGGCAACGTCGTGGCCATACGGTGCGTGTTTAGAGACATTACCACCAAAAAGAGGCTGGAGGAACAACTCATCTCTATGGAAAAACTCGCCTCTACGGGCAGGCTTGTGGCCAGCGTCGCCCACGAGATTAACAACCCCCTGGCAGGGATAATCAACTACCTTCACCTCCACGCAGAAGAGACAAAGGAGGAAGACAAGAAAAAGTATCTGGACCTGGCGATAAAGGGTTGTAACCGGATAGCAGGGATAGTAAAGAGGCTACTTGAGTCACACCAACAGGTCTTTGAAAGCAAGGTCTGTCAGGACGTAAACCTCTCTATCCGTAACGTGGTGAACTTCCTGGAGAGCAAATTAAGACTAAGCAACATAAACCTCCTCCAGGAGTTAGACGCCCATCTCCCCCCCGTGTACTGCGACCCGCATCAACTGGAGCAGGTCTTTACCAACATCATCATAAACGCCTCAGACGCCATGCCCGAAGGAGGGGACCTCAAGATAAAGACGGGGGTTAGAGGCGAGTGGGTCAAGATAGATTTTTCTGATACGGGTTGCGGGATACCGCAAAAAGACCTGGGAAAGGTCTTTGAACCCTTCTTCAGCACAAAAAGGGGGGGAGGGACCGGACTAGGGCTCTTTGTCTCCTACAACATCATAAAGGCCCATAAAGGCACTGTAGAAGTAAAGAGCAAGGAGGGGAGGGGCACCACCGTATCCGTACAATTACCTATACCTTCACTCCTGGCCCGGGACCTGTAACATGTAGGGGCAGGCTTTACGCCTGCCCGCCCCTACAGGCTTTTATCTATAGCGGATG
>JASEHG010000022.1 GCA_030018855.1 Candidatus Brocadiaceae bacterium | reverse complement strand
AGGGGCAATTCATGAATTGCCCCTACAGCTTTTTTCAGAGACCTCACAGCTAAACTAGCATAGAATTTAACTAAGAAATCCTGTAAAATCCCCGACATGGACTACAAGGACACACTGAACCTCCCCGTTACCGACTTTCCTATGAAGGCAGACCTCAGCAGGAGGGAGCCTGAGATACAGAAGAAATGGGAGGAAATAGACCTCTACAGCCAAATCCGTAGGATTAAGGCAGGTCGTCCCAAATATATCCTCCACGACGGCCCCCCCTATCCTACGGGGGACCTCCACATCGGTACGGGCCTCAATAAGATTCTCAAGGACCTGATAGTCAGGTACCACACCATGCAGGGTTACGACGCCCCCTACGTCCCCGGTTGGGATTGCCACGGTCTGCCTATAGAACACATGGTCATGCAGCAACTTGGCGAGAAGGGTGGCAGGGCCACTCCCGACGGGATGGACAAGCTGGAAATCCGGAGGCGCTGTAGGGAGTATGCCCTTCGCTTCGTGAAGGCCCAGAAGGAACAGTTCAAGGCCCTGGGCGTATCAGGAGACTGGGAGTCCCCCTACCTCACCCTCAATCCTGAGTACGAGGCCGCCACCCTTGACCTCTTCACCAGGCTGGTTAAGGGGGGTTACGTTTACAGGAGCCTTAGACCCATACACTGGTGCATGCGTTGTCAGACGGCCCTGGCCGAGGCAGAACTGGAATACGATGAGGAGACCAGCCCCTCTATCTTCGTCAACTTCAAGATGGTGGACGACCTCTCAGACCTCCTCCCCGTACCAAAGGGAGAGGCCCTTTACGTCCTCATCTGGACGACCACCCCCTGGACCATCCCTGCCAACCTGGCCATCGCCCTCCACCCGGAGAGCCGCTATTCTGCAATAAAATACACTAACCCCGCCACCCAGCGTAAAGAGATAACACTCCTGGCCCAGAGCCTGGTAGAAGCCGTGATGGAAAGGGTGGGCATAAGGGAATACCAGAACTTGGGTTCAATAGAGGGGAAGGCCCTGGAGGGCAGGCACTACCTGCACCCCCTCAGGGACCATAAGGGCCAACTGGTCCTGGCCGATTACGTCAGCCTCAGTGAAGGCACAGGCTGTGTCCACACCGCCCCCGGACACGGGCTGGAGGACTATCTAACTGGACAGAGATACAACCTCCCTGTCTTTAGCCCGGTGGATTCTACGGGGAGGTTCACCCAGGAGGCAGACGTAGGGGCAACCGGCCGGTCGCCCCTGCAGGGCCTGAACGTCAAGGAGGCCAACCCCAGGATTGTGGAAAGGCTGAAATTTCTGGAGGTCCTCCTCCACAAGTCCTTCATAAGCCACTCTTACCCCCACTGCTGGAGGTGCAAGGAACCTGTAATCTTCAGGGCCACCAGGCAGTGGTTTATTGACCTGGAACACGAGGGGCTGAGGCAGAGGCTACTGGGGTGCATTAAAGATGTAAGGTGGATACCCGAGTGGGGGATGGAGAGGATTGGCGGCATGATACACCAGAGACCCGATTGGTGCATATCCAGGCAGAGGACCTGGGGCGTGCCCATCCCCGCCTTTTATTGCGAGGGTTGTGAAGAAGTCCTTATGAGACCTGAGACGGTGGCCCACGTGAGGGACGTCTTCAGACAACATGGCAGTGATAGCTGGTTCTCTATGGAGGTGAAAGACCTCCTGCCCCCTGATACCAGGTGTGAAAAGTGCGGCGGCCACGGCTTCCGTAAGGAGATGGACATATTTGACGTGTGGTTTGAATCTGGCTCAAGTCACCATGCCGTCCTCGCCCAGCGTAAGGAACTCTCCTTCCCGGCAGACCTTTATCTGGAGGGTACGGACCAGCACCGGGGGTGGTTCCAACTCTCCCTCCTGCCCTCCGTGGCGGCCTGGGGCAAGGCCCCCTTCAAGGCCGTCCTTACCCACGGCTTCGTGGTGGATGAAAAGGGAGAGAAGATGTCTAAGTCCCTGGGCAATTTTATCTCCGTGGAAGATGCCCTGAAGGACTTCGGGGCGGACATCGTGAGGCTATGGGCCTCTAGCCAGGACTACCGTCAGGACATCAATACCTCTCTCCCTATTATGGGGAGGATGTCAGACGTCTATCGTCGCATAAGGAACACCTTCAGGTTCCTGCTGGGCAACCTCTACGATTTTGATCCGGAGAAGGACAGTCTCCCTGATGAGAAACTCACGGAGATAGACCGCTGGGCCTTGTCCAGGACACAGAGGCTTATCCGTACGGTTACCCAGGCCTACCAGGACATGGAATTCCACAAGGTACACCACAACCTCCACTACTTCTGTGCAGTGGACATGAGCGCCTGTTATTTTGACATCCTGAAGGACAGACTCTACACCTGGGGCAAGGACTCCCCCAGCCGACGGGCCGCTCAGACCGTCCTCCAGGAGATATTGGGCGTCCTGGTAAGGCTCTCTGCCCCCTTACTGGTGCATACTGCGGAGGAGGTATGGTCCTACATCAAATATAAAGGAGAGGACCTTCCCAGCGTCCACCTTGCCTCCTGGCCCAGGGTGAAGGAGTCGTGGCTGAACGAGACCCTGGAGAGGAGGTGGGAGGAGCTGTTCAGGGTAAGGGAAGAGGTCTACAAGGCCCTGGAAGTCCTGAGGGCCAGGAAGAAGATAGGGAAGTCTATAGAGGCCAGTGTAACCCTTTACACGGAGGAGGAGGAATTTTACCACCTCCTGGAGGGGCAGAGGGAAGACCTTTCTGCCCTTTTCATAGTCTCCGAGACCCGTCTGGTTAAGGGACGATACGACGGCCAGGTGGCAGGGCCACTCCGGACGGAGGAGGTAATCCACCATGTGCCACTCTCAGGGGGCGGTGGGGTCACCGAGGGGCATATCCGTTACACCGTTGGGGTAAGCCTATCCAGCAACAAACAATGTCAGCGCTGTTGGAACTATTTCCCTACCGTGGGGAAAGACCTAACCCACCCAACCCTTTGTGCCAGGTGTGTGGGGGTGATAGAGGCAGTAGACAGTAGGCAGTAGACAGGGAAAACCGTATTTTCTGTATGCTGTCTACTAGCTACTAGCTACTAGCTACTGGCTACTAGCCTTGACAACGCAATAGGCCACCGCTATAATCCGCCCACCAAAACAGGGGTTAGGGAGTAGGGGCGAACGGCCGTTCGCCCCTACCCCCTGGCCCCTAATCCCTAGTTACCTAACCACTGTTTTATCAAAGGCCAACGGATGGAAGAATTTGATTTCGCCATTATAGGTTCCGGACCTGGTGGTTATTCTGCGGCCTTCCGCGCCGCCGGAGGCGGAGCAAAAACCTGTCTTATTGAGGGGGCGCTCCTTGGGGGAGTATGCCTCAATGCGGGTTGCATTCCCACTAAAGCCCTGTTACGGAGCGCTAGCCTGTTTTCTCAGATGGAGCGGGCACAGGAGTGGGGAATAGAGGTGGGGCCGGTAAGTTTGAATTTTAAGAGGTCCCAGCAACGAAAGGATAGGATAGTCAGTGCCCTGGCCAAGAGCTTGAAAGAACTCCTGGATAAAAAAGATGTTGAGCTCATAAAAGGCATGGCAACGCTTAAGGGGCCTGGGGAGTTGATTCTATCTCTGCCAGGAGGAGAAAAAAAACCTTTAAGGGCCAGGAATATTATTGTTGCTACAGGGACTAAGCCTTTAATACCCAAGACCTTTCCATTTGATGGAGAAAAGGTATTTACTAGTGACGAGGCATTGCAATTGTCATCCCTTCCACAAAACCTCTTGGTAATAGGTGGGGGTTATATAGCCTGCGAGTTTGCTTACCTGTTTTGTCAGTGTGGAGTGGAGGTTACCCTTTTGGTACGGAGCAGGATTCTCCGCAGGATGGACGAATCTCTGGGTAATGCCCTCACCAGGGCCTTTAAGAAGATGGGGATGAGGATTATTATAGGGAAAAAGGTAGAGAGTCTGACTATAAATCAGTCTACCGTGGTAACACAAATAGACGGGGAACTTTTAGAAAATGAAAAAGTTATGATTTGTCTAGGCCGCGCACCTAATACCAGGAATATAGGACTAGAAGAACTCGGCGTCCATCTGGATAATAATGGACTTGTAAAAATAGATGAGTACTGTCAGACTGCAGTGGCTGGTGTTTATGCAATCGGCGATATAACAAGTGAGAAGCAACTGGCCAATCTGGCCTTTCGGCAGGGAGTAGTAGCGGTAGAGCACGCCCTTGGTCTGGATACCAGCATGGATTATTCATCAGTGCCAGGCTGTGTCTTTACACAGCCAGAAATAGCCACAGTTGGCCTTTCAGAAGAAGAGGCCAGGCGGAGCGGCAGGGAATTAAAAGTTGGGACTTTTCCTATGAGATGGCTCGGCAAGGCCTGGGTATATGGAGAGACGGAGGGTTTCTTAAAGCTGGTGGCCGAGGGTTCAACCGGGGAACTCCTTGGTGTGCATATCCTGGGGCCTTATGCTGGGGAACTAGTCGGGGAGGCGGCTCTGGCCCTGAAGACCAAATCTACCCTGAAAGACATTGCAACGTCCATGCCTATCCACCCCGCTTACTCCGAAGCTCTGACAGAGGCGGCCAAGGAACTTCTAGGCGTAGGCATGTATGGGTGAAGGGAGGAGGTCCTGGCTGAGATGCGGATAGAAAACCCTCCTGCTTTCCTTGATGGGGCTGAATTGCAACCCGCCGCCGGTAATAAAGCCGAAAGGAAGGCATTCCCCCCCTGGCTGAGGAAACGCCGTACCGGAGGGGGTTCAAGGGTTTCATCACTCATCAGTGGGCTTGGACTCAAGACCGTGTGCCAGGAGGCCCTGTGCCCTAATATTGAGGAGTGTTTTTCCAGGGGCACTGCCACCTTTTTGATATTGGGTGGAGTATGTACCAGGGGCTGTAGTTTCTGCGGTGTAAGGAAGGGTACCCCTGCCCCCCCGGACGGGGAGGAACCCCTTAGACTTGCCAGGGCGGTCCGCAGGATGGGCCTTAGATACGTGGTAGTTACCTCCGTTACCAGGGATGACCTCCCCGATGGTGGAAGTGCACATTACAAGAAGACCATCCAGGGCTTGAGGGAGATAAAGGGGGTGGAGGTGGAGGTGCTGGTACCGGATTTCCAGGGCAGGCAGGAATCCTTGACCACGGTGCTGGAGGCAGGGCCGGACATACTTTCTCATAATATAGAGACGGTGCCCAGGCTTTACCCGCAGGTCCGCCAGGGGGCCTCTTATAAAAGGAGCCTGAGGGTACTTGCATTTACAAAAAAGCAGTGTAAAAATATAAAAACAAAATCTGGGGTAATGCTGGGCCTCGGAGAGAGTCGCCAGGAGGTGCTTGAGGTACTTGCAGACCTGAGGGAGGTAGGGTGTGACGTCCTTACCATTGGACAGTATCTGAGGCCCACCAGGGAGCAGCTTCCTGTCCAGAGGTATCTTGAACCTGAGGAGTTTGAGGAGTATAAAAGATTGGCATGTTCTATGAGTTTCCAGGAAGTAAAGGCGGGACCCTTTGTCAGGAGTTCGTATTATTCTAATGCATCGTTGGAGGGGTTAGAGAGATGAGAATAGAGGTAGAACTGCCTGAGGTAGCAGGAGATAAAAGCGATGAGGCGACTATCTCCAGCTGGTTTGTAGAAGAAGACGACGAAGTGGAAGAAGGAGAAACCCTTGTAGAGCTGGCGGTGGGTGAAAACACCTTTGGCGTCCATGCGCCAGCCACGGGGCGGTTAGTGGAGATAGTGGCTCAGGAGGGAGACGTAGTACAGGTTGGAGATATACTGGCCATTATGGAGACTGAGGAGGAAGAGGAGGATTATTGACCCAGGGGGAAAAATTGGAAATTGGAAATTTTAAATCTTAATCCACCTCAGGCGGACCAATTTTCCTTTTACAATTTTATACGCCCTAGCCCCTACTCCCTAATCTTATGTCCTTCCGACGGGTTATATCCCAAACTCATGCGGTCAGCTATTTCCAGGGCGTCATATCCAGGGGGCGGCTGGGACATGCCTATGTCCTCTATGGGCCAGAAGGGGTGGGAAAGGCCCTCTTTGCCAGGGAATTGACCAAGGCACTCTTCTGTCAAACTAAGGGGGAGGCCTCTACCTCAGGCGGACCCCCGGCTAACGATGCCTGCGACGTCTGCAATCCCTGCAGGAAGGTAGATTCAGGGATGCACCCTGACCTCCACTGGGTAGCCCCTCTGGAGGGAAAGAGGTCTATAGGGATTGAGCAGATTAAGGAGTTAGAGGATAGGGCCTACCTCAAACCCCTGGAGGCCAACCGAAGGGTATTCGTCCTGGAGGATGCCGATAAGATGACCGAAGAGGCCTCCAACTGTCTCCTCAAGACCCTGGAGGAACCCCCTCCAGGCACCCTGTTTTTACTGACAACCACCTCTACCCACTCCCTCCGCCGCACCATCCTCTCCAGGTGTCAGATGGTACGGTTCCAATCTCTACCCACGGAGGTAGTGAGGGGTCTCATAGACGGAGGCAGACCCGAAGGTCCTTCCACCGCAGACAGTGCTCATCCGCCTGAAGTCCGCCTTAGGCGGATGAGCGGAGCGAATCTGGCAGACCTGTCCCTACAACTCTCATGCGGGAGCCTGGGGAGGGCCACTAAACTGAGGGAGGAAAGGGTTACCTCCCACATAGACCGCTTCCTGGAGATACTATATGAGTTAAAGTCCGTGGATAGTTTTTCCATAACACAAGAGCTAATGGAATGGTGTCCTGACACTACTGGACTAGAGGGCAGGCGTTCCCTTTTACGTACCTGGCTGGACCTGCTCCTTGCCTATTACAGGGATATGCTCCTTTATAAGGTAAGAGGTGGCGGGCCGGGACTATTTTATGGAGGGTTTGTCCCCTCCTTTGAGACCCGGACGAGGGACCTTTCGGTGGACACACTATTACAGATTTTGGAAGATATAGCTAACGCCACGGAGGGGTTATACTCTAATGCTAACCTCAACCTTCTCCTGGACAACCTCTTCCTCCGCCTGGCCAGTTATGGGAAGTTAACGGGGAACAGGAGGAGGGGGTTTTGTTGATTTTTCCCATCAAGGAAAGGAGAGTTGGTCTGCCACTTTTTCAAGGATTTTGACCAAGCGGTGCCATGTCCGTAGAGCATAGGGCAGTCGTTATCACTGGCGCCACCAGGGGAATTGGCAAGGCCTGTGCCCTCGCCTTTGCCAGAGAAGGCTACAGGACTGCCCTCTTTGCCAGAGACACAGTCCTTCTGGCCCAGGTGGCAAGGGATATAAAAGACATGGGTGCTGAGGCCCTTCCCATAAGGGGAGACGTTCGTGAACTCCGGGATGTTTCTCGTGCTGTTTACGAGGTGCAAAGGCACTGGGGTCGTACAGATGTCCTGGTAAATAATGCAGGAGTAGGTTATGGTCTTACTCCCCTTATGGACTTTCCCGACGACCAATGGCACGAGACTATTGACGCTAACCTCACAGGGGTGTACTACTGGACGAAGGCCGTGCTACCCATCATGAAGGAACAACGTTCAGGGGTAATTATAAACATCTCCTCTGGGGCGGGCAAACACGGCATTGCGGGGCTGGCGGCCTACTGCGCCTCTAAGTTTGGAGTTATTGGTTTGACGGAGAGTGTGGCGGATGAGGTAGAGGACCTCGGAATAAGAGTATTGGCCCTATGTCTGGGGGGTGTGGATACTGAGATGCACCACAGGATATTTCCGGGGCATGAACCGGAGGGTCTTTTACGCCCCGAAGAAGTGGCCGCAAAGGTGGTCTCACTGGCCAGCCCAAAAGACCGTACACGCACAGGCTCCTCAATCACCCTTTACAGGAGGTACTGATTGGCAAAGATAACGCTAAACACCTCGGAAATCCCCGAGGGTAAGCCCAAGAGGGTGGAGATAGAGGGAAAGGGGGTTTTAGTAGCCAGGCGGAGCGGTAAATTCTATGCTATTGGGGACAAATGCACCCACATGGGATGCTCCCTGAGTGAAGGCACCTTGGAGGGCACAGTAATTACATGCCCCTGCCACGGGACAAAGTTTAACGTCACCAATGGTAAAGTGACGGTCTGGGTAGGTAAGTATCCCGTTCTCGGTAGGCTTACCTCTTTCATGAAGAAGGATGAACCAGTTTATAAGGCCACTGTGGAGGGGGAGGAGATAACAATAAGTGACTGATACCCTGACGTGTTTTTGAGTATGATATAAGCTTTTATCCGGGCAATTTGAAAGAAAAATTTAATGAAGAAAAAGGAGCAAAGATGAAGAGACTAGTACTGTGTATGATGCTGACATTTTTCCTGACAGGAGTCAGGGAGGTTATAGGTGGTGGGTGCTGTCAGGAGGGGGTAGGCGGGAGTACCGCAGGCGGCGTAATTTCTCTGGAGGCGGCCCTGGAGGAGGCGCGTGCCGCCCTCTTGCTTACCGATGCCCAATTGAACACCCTTAAGACTATCCTGGAGAAGTATGGTATGAAGACAGGGGCTCATGTCTGTCCCATGACCGGGAAGGGGGAAAAGGCGGGGCCTGCTATGGGTGGGTGCTGTGCCGCCAAGAAGGAGACCAAGGGGGAGGAGAAGACTTCTCCTTAGTTAGTTTATCAGGCTTCAGTTTTTGGTCTCCTAATAACCGATGACCGACAACCGGCAACTAATAATGGCCCTATTGTTCAGAGGTAACGGCCTCCGGGAGGTGTTCTTCTTTTACGTCTACACCTATCTGGAGCGGTGGGACGTCTGCCTCTGGCGGATCTTGCAGTGCTTCTTCCACGTCAGGTGACTCCTGCGGGTGGCTTGGGGCAGGTTCTACGGACAGGGGTTCTTCCTTTAGACCTGTCTGGGCTGGCGTGGCGTCTACTATCGGGGGCTCTTGCGGCAGTCCTTTCACGTCAGGCGTGCGTCTCGGACGGTCTGATTCTGCCATCTCTTCCAGTTTTACTGCCACCTTCTTGGAAATACCTTGTTCCTCCATGGTGATACCGAAGAGGGTATCCCCTACGGTCATAGTCCGTTTGTTGTGGGTGATGACTACGAACTGGGATTTCTGGGAGAATTCTTCCAGTACCTGGGAGAAGCGGCCGATGTTGCTCTCATCCAGGGCGGCATCCACCTCGTCCAGGATGCAGAAGGGGCTTGGCTTGGCCTGGAATATGGCGAGGAGGAGGGCCACGGCGGTCATGGATTTCTCTCCTCCGGAGAGGAGGCTGATGGAGCGGAGTTCCTTTCCAGGGGGTTGGGCGACTATCTCTATCCCGGCCTCTAGGATGTCAGGGCCTTCTTCCAGGAAGATATTGGACTTCCCGCCGCCGAAGAGTTTGCGGAACATGGCGTTGAAGTTATCCCTTATCTCGTTGAAGCTCTTCTCAAAGAGTTCCTTGCTGGTCTGGCTGATCTTTTTGATGATTTCCGCCAGGGAGTTCTTGGCCTTCAGGAGGTCGTCCCTCTGGGTGGTGAGGAAGTTCTCCCGAATCTCTAACTGATTAAGTTCTTCCAGGGCCTCCAGGTTGACGTTACCCAGTCTCTCTACCTTGGTCTTGAGTTCTTCCATCTCCGGGGTGGCCAGGGACCAGTCTATCTCCTGGGGTGGAAGTTCTTTGAGTTCCACGTGATATTCTTCTCTAATCCTCTCCTCAAGGTCGGCCATCTTTATCTCGTACTCCCTCTCTTTGAGCCTGAGGGACTGGATCCCTTCCTGGAGGGAGAGGTACTGTTGTCCCTTTTCCTCCAGGGTTGGGGTCAACTGGGAGAGGGTATGGTGGTGCTGGCGTTCTTTTTCCTCCAGGAGGCTTAGGTTGGAGAGAAATGCACCTTTCTTGTCTTCTAACTCCTTGAGGAGCTGCCCTAGTGAGCAGGCCTCTTGCTGGGCGGCTGAGTGTCTCTCCTCAGTCTCTTTCTGGGACTGGAGCGTAAGGGTTATCTCCTGGGAGAATCCCTCCTTGTCCTCCTGCAGCCGTCTCAGTTCCGCAGAGAGGGAGCGCCCCTTTTCCTCTTTTGATGCCAGGGCTACCTTTAGCCCCGTTAAATCCTTCTCCATGGCCTCCTTCCTGGATTGTCTCTCAGAAAGGGCCTTAGAAGACGATTCCACCGCCTCCTTTAGTTCCTGTATCTTTTTCTCAACCTCTCCCAGTTCATTCCTTAACGGGTTTTCTTTGAGTGAGAGGTCTTCCAGGAGGGATTGGATTTCATGGAGTTCACCGGAGGTTACTTCCTTCTCTTCCATCAACAGGTTCAATTTCAACCCTCTTTCCTGGAGCGCCCTTTCCTTGGACAGGGAGGTCTTTTCGAGCTCTTCCAGTTGGTGTTTATTGTTTATCAAGAGAGATTCCAGGTTTCTGCATTCCTGTTGGTACCCCCTCTTGGCCTGTTCTATGGATTCAATCTCCTCGGCTAGCGCCTTTATCTCTATCTCCAGACTCTCCAGCTCGCTCCTCCTGGAGATGATTCCGCGGTCTGCCTTGGTGGAACTGCCACCGGTGATTGAGCCTTCGGGCTCCAGGATTTCACCCTTCAGGGTGACAAAGCGGGCCCCAGGGTATTTCCTGGCCAGAGACAGGGCCGTGGGGAGGTCCTTGACTACGAGGGTTTTATCCAGGAATTTTTTCAGGAACGGGAGATGGGCCTCGTCGCAGCGGATGAGGTCAAGGGCCTTGATTACGCCCTCTTCGCCATTTATCTGGAGGCCGCCATTCCCGTTCTGGGGACAGTCCATGGGTAGGAGGGTGGCCCTGCCCTTCTGGGTGGTTTCCAGGAGGGAGAGGGCCTGCAGGGCATCCTGGGTGGTCTGGGCGAGGAGGGTCTGACTCCTGTCGCCCAGGGCCGCTTCCAGGGCCGGGGCGTGGGGCAGGTCTACCTTTAGCATGTCAGCCACCAGTCCCCTTATCCCTGAGAGGCCTTCCTGGAGGGCCTTTTCCAGGAGGGCCTTGGTGCCTCCTTCTACTCCTTCTGCCCGGGCCTCAAAGTCTTTTAGTGTCTCCTGACGGGAGCTCTTGGCCGAGAGGTGTTGTTTTTTCTGGGAAAGGGTCTCTTCCCTGGAGGCCTCTTCTCCCTTCAAGGTCTCTCTCTTACCGTTTAACTCTTTTGAGCTGTTCTCAAGCTCTTCCCTCTTTCTAGCCAGGATGCCCCTTTCCTCCTCCAGGGATTGCTTTTCTTTTTGCAGTGTCTGGAGCGACTCGGTTGCGTTGGCAATCTCTTCCTCCAGTCGGGTCTTCCTCTTCAGGAGTGATTCCCTTTCATTGAGGAGGTTATTTAGTTTATTCTGGAGTTGGGCCTGGTGCTGGAGGGTAGCGATATGCAGTGATTTTTTCTTTTCTAGTTCTTCCGTGTAGTTATGGCATTCCTGGGTCAGGAGGTGGTGTGCCTTTTCTTGCTGTGAGAGGAGGGTACGGAATTTCTGGATTTCATCGGTTACCGAGGCGGTCTCTTGTTGTACGATTAGTAGTTGTCCTTCCAGTTCTTCCTCCCGCATCTGTAAGGATTGGAGGTGTTCTGCGGCCTTCAGTGCCTGGAGCTTCAGTTCCTGGATACGCTGTTGTTCCATGGTTATCTTATCGGTAGTCTTTGAGAGTTGGCCTTCCAGGTAGGCCAGTTCCGTCCGCTCTTTGGATAACTGGGTTGATAACTGCTGGAGTGCCTCTTCCAGGGCCTTCTTTTGGCCTTCCAGGGCTGCCTTTTCTTCTTGGAGGGTCCGTTCCTGGGACAGGGCCTGTTCTATCTGGGAGGAGGTGTTACTGTGCTGTGCCTGGAACTCATGGAGGCCCTTCACTGCCCACTGGAGGCGGAGTTCTTTTAGCCTTTCGGTGTATTCTTTGTATTTTCTGGCCTTGGCGGCCTGGAGTTTTACGGAGCGGGATTGTTTCTGCACTTCCTCCAGGACGTCTCCCAGACGCAGGAGGTTCTGTTCTATCTTTTCCAGCTTGCTCATGGTGGCCTTTTTTCTGGCCTTGTATTTACTTATCCCCGCGGCCTCTTCAAAGACCACCCTCCTCTCCTGGGAATTAGCCTGGAGGAGCATGTCTACTTCCCCCTGTTCTATCAGGGAGTAACAGTCCGTACCCAGACCGGTGTCCATGAGCAGTTCTTTTATGTCTTTCAGGCGGCAGAGTTGTTTGTTAATGAGGTATTCAGATTCTCCTGCGGCGTAGAGCCTCCTGGTAATGCAGACCTCCTGGTATTCCAGGGGGAGGAGGCCCTTATTGTTGATGAAAGTAACGGAGGCCTCCGCATAACCTGAGGGGGGACGCTGGTTGTTGCCGCCAAAGATTACGTCGGTCATCTCGGTGGCCCGGAGGGACTTGGTGCCCTGTTCCCCCAGTACCCACTTTACAGAGTCTACTATGTTACTCTTGCCGCACCCGTTAGGTCCGACGACGATGGTGATGCCGGGGGAGAATTGGAATTCTGTCTTGTCTGCGAAGGATTTGAAACCGAAGAGTTCCAGTTTGGTTAACTGCATGTAAGACCCCCAATAAAAAAGGGTGTCCCAGGGAAGTATATAGAGACACCCTTATTACAATTTGACCCCTTCAGAAGAATCAAACGATGACTACAGGTAATTTTTGAAAACCTCATTAAGCTCTGAAAGGTCTACTTCCGAGCCACCCAGTTACTAATTATCCCATTCTTGTCCCAATGTCAACATCTTTTTGGTAGGGACTATCTCTTTTTCTTACCGGCGGTCTTTTTGGTAGTCTTCTTCTTGCTAGCGGCCTTTTTCTTCGCCATATCTTTCACCTCCTTTAAAGGGTCAAATTACAAGCACCTTCTGGTGCGGAAATTACTAAGGAGAAGGTTCCCCCCTTATGGAGCAATGGCCAAGGTGGTCCTGGACAATCTCCCTGAATTTTTTAAGGGTTGCGGCTGGATAAGGTTTTACCTCCAGCATGTCGGGGTCCAGGCAGTTGTTGGGCCTGAACGACTGGAGGACGTACCTTTTTGTCCCCCGGACGTCCCTGGCTATCTCCCCTATTCCATCTTCTGCCAGGAGGCCAGGGCAGACGGTGGTACGGAACTCGTGTTCTATGCCACTCTGCAGGATGATACGGATGCTCCGCCGAAGGGCCTCTACGTCGCAAGGCCCACCTGCGGCCTTGCCATACTCCTCCTCCCTTAAGGGGGCCTTCACGTCCATGGCAATGCAGTCCAGTAGTCCTTCCTCCAGGAGTTCCGCCAGTACGTTGGGGTTAGAACCGTTGGTGTCCAGCTTGACCTTCAGCCCCAGGGCTTTTAACTGTCTGATTAATTCTTTTAACCCCTTCTGGAGGGTAGGCTCGCCCCCAGAGATTACTACCCCGTCTATCCACCCCCTTCGTTTCCGCAGAGATTCCATTATTACCTCCAGGGGGATAGTCTCCATATCCTCTGAGGAGTAGACCAGGTGGGGTGAGTGGCAATAGGAACATCGGAAATTACAACCAGGGAGAAAGAGGATAGAGGCCAACATCCCTTCCCACTCTATCAGGCTAGTTTCTATGAAACCCTTTATGGTTACAGGCATACCGTGCTTTTTGTGTCCGCCTCCGAGGCGAGGGGATGGTTGTAAGAGAACACCCCCCCCATGCCGGAGGCCACAAAGTAAAGGTTGGCGAAACCCTTCAGGCCCAGCGAGTTCAGGTTTACCTTATAGTGGGCCCCTGCCTTTTTGGGCAGGACGCTGAGGGCATTGGTAAAAATCCTGGCAATCCCTTCCACGTCGGCCTCCTCGGGGAGGCAATCCTCCAGGTGAAGCCCTATAAGGAAATCCGGTTCCTTTTCGTTAATCCTCCGCTCCAGTTCTTTAATCATTTCAAGGTCCTCCGCCAATAGTCCTTGATCCCACATGCCTCTTCCTCCTTTGGGTAGGGGCGACCCCGCCTGAGGCGGATGGGCCGCCCGTCCTTAAGAGATTTAGGTACCCGCCTTAGAGACTGATTCATACCGTTCTATCAACTCCCTCAGGCGAGAGGGAGACCAGTTATTGCGTGGTTGATGGTAACTGTCGGTCCTTTCTACCCCGAGGACGTTAGCGGCACCGCAGTGGTCGCAGTGGTTCGTGAGCCTGGGGGTGAGGCGGTTGCACCGGCTGCAGATGGTGAACTCGGGGGAGATGGTAAGCTGTGCCGCCTGGGTGTTTTCAAAGGTCTTTCTCACCAGGTTCATGATACTGGTGGGCGAGGGCCTCTCCTCCCCGCAGAAGGCGTGGATAATGGCCCCGGACTCTATCATGGTGTGGAACTTACTCTGGAGGATTATCCTGGAAAGCATATCTACCGGGGCATCTGGCCTCAGATGGACGCTGTTAGTGTAATAGTACTCATCCTTCCCCAGGTACCCTTTCACCAATTCCCTGGCAGGAGGGAAGTTCTTTACGTCTATCTTGGCCAGTCTCCTGGCGGCACTCTCCGCCGGGGATTCTTCCAGGGAGAACTTCAGCCCATGCTTCTTGCCTGCCTCCTTTACCTTCTGGTACATGAAGGCTATGACCTGTAGTCCCTTCCGCAGGGGGTCTTCTCCCTCATGGAGTTCCTTGTCCATCATGTACTGGAGGCACTCGTTGAGGCCGAGGATGCCTACGATGTAGGTAGATTTCTGCAGGTCCACGTAGGGGTGCCCGTCCAGTGCCTTCCGCCCTATCTGCCAGAGTGGCATCTCTGGGCCTGACATGAGTCTGGCGATGAACTCCTTCTTCTGGAGGTGGGCCTTGATGCATATCTGGATGGTCTGGTCAATCTCCTTCCAGAGGGCCTCCCAGTTGCCTTTACCTGCCCGATAGGCGGCCTGGGGCAGGTTTACCGTCACGTTCTGGAAGCCGCAGAAACGCATGCTTTCAGGGTGCTTAATCATGTAGTCGTCCTGTATCGTAGTCCTCAGACGGCAGCAGGCAGAGAGGGTTACCTCGTCCCTGTCAAAGACGAAGTAGGGTGCCCCGTTCTCACTGGCTATCTGACAGGCGTATTTGAGTATCTCGTACTGTTCGGGCTCCTGGAAGGTGTCCTGGTTGATATGGAGGTCACACTTGGGGAAGGCAAAGGGGTGACCGTGGCAGTCCCCCTCACGCCAGACGTCCAGCATGGCCATGGTAAAGCGTCTGGCCGTTTCGGCGTATTCTCCGTAGGGCTTTCCCGTATACTTCCCTCCTGACCCGATGGCAGGGATGGGTTTAAGGTAGTTGGGGATGCCCGTGTGGACGTTGAAGTCCAGAAAGAGGGTCTGTCCCCCCCTGGAGAAGGCGCTCTGACTGCAACTGAAGATAAGGTGCTGGGCCTCCTGGCGGAGCTCCTTGTTGCTCATCCCCTCCAGTAACGGGGCGTATAGTATATTAATATAGCCTACCCCGAGGGCCCCGGCATAATAGGCCTGCATACTGGCCAGGAAGGTGTTGAGGTGCCCGGTAAGGGTGCGTGCATGTTTGGCGGGGGCGCTGACCGTGTCCAGGTTGTCCAGCTGTAGTCCGTATTTCTTGAGGTATTCAAGGGAGTGGGAACTGCAGTAGACCCTGGTGGGATAGCCCAGGTCGTGGAGGTGCACCGCCCCGGAGAGGTGGGCCGCCGCTACCTCTTTGGAGAAGACCTCCTGGAGGGCGTACTGTTTCAGGGTATTCTCTGCTATGGTGAGGTTTATGGCCTCGGGGTTATTAGTGGCGATATTGCTGTTTTCATTACTCTTGGAGAATACGAGCCGCTCCAGGTCGTACTTGGGCATGCCCAGCGTCTGCTGTTTCTTTAGCTGGATGTCGTAGCCCCTCTCAAAGAGTTCGTTATCCACCAGCTCCCTTATGAGGGCGGTAGAGATGCGGTTCAGGCCGGAGGCGAAGACCCTCTTCTCTACGGCACTGGCGACGTCCAGGGCCTCGTCCAGGGGCAGACCCGACTCCTTCTCCAGGGCCAGGGCTATCTTGCCCTTGTCCCACAGGGAACTCTCATCCCTGCTGTCGGTATCCACCAGGAGGGAGACGTCCGTGGAGTTGTTGCCCTTCTTTACATTTTTTCTTACCTTAAGGGCCCCCCTGAGCCTGGCCCGTCTATCCCTGTAGAGGATATAGGCCTTGGCGGTCCTGGCATGGCCTGTCTCTATGAGGATCTTTTCCACCAGGTCCTGTATGTCCTCAATGCCGGGTATGTCCGCCTCAGACGGATTAAACTTCTGTTCCAGGTGGAAGGACACCATGTTGGCGAGGTCTCCTGCCAGTGCCTTGTCCTCACCGCCCACGGCCTGGGCGGCCTTGAAGATGGCGTCGGCTATCTTGGATTCATCAAAGGGCACTAACCTACCGTCTCTCTTCCTTACCTTTTCCAGGGGGCTCACGGCTTCCTCCGTCGGTGTTAGTAAATTTTAATTGTATATTCTCGTGACTCTTATATTAGTGTTACCAGACCCTTCGCTTCGCTCAGGGTGACATTTGTTGGGGGCAACCTATCGCCCTGATGTCATGAAAAGGCTAGCCTCCTGCTGACCTATAGAATAGTATCTGTAGGTGGAGGGGTTTTAAACTTAAAAACAGGAGGCATAGCCAATGTTATATGCTGGTTTAGACCTACACAAGAAATTTTCA